>JAUWWP010000587.1 GCA_030616835.1 Deltaproteobacteria bacterium
AAGGCCTTCAGTCCTGATCACATCCATATTAATTAATCCAGAATAGTGGTAGTGTATTTAGACAATTCCAGCCATAAGTTTGTTTAGTAGCTCTTTTTTTAGTTATACGTTATTCGGTTGCGCTGCTCGCCCCGTAAAAAAATCTCGATATATATCGAAGATAATCACATTTAGCAACTTATTTCTACGGGGCTCGTTTCGTCTTTTCCTTCGACAGGCTCAGGACAGGCGTCATTAGGTTGCGTTTCCCTTTACATTCTTAGCTTTTTGATTTCATCCATAACCGCTTTACGAATCCCGATACGAGCTGCGCAACCACAACCGATTGACCTAACCGATATAGTTTTACCAACCACTAAAGGGTCACCACCAGAATAGCCTGTTATCATTTATATATCCTCAACCTCTCGGGATGGGTGCTGCTAAGAATCTGCTTGCTTTCTGGATCAAGATAATAATACCCGCCGAAGGGCTCCTGGGGAAGCCCCTGAATAATCTTCCCCCGGATTAAATCATTGAGAGTATCAGGCAAACGCTTATATCTCTCCTGGTAAATCTTAACGGCCTTCTCCAGAAAAAGGATATCCCTTTCAATTATAACCTCCTTCATCCGTCTTTTAAGCTCTTCCCGGATGAGCTCATTAGGGGCCTGCTCATAGACACGGGCCAGAAACTCCAGGGCTACCTCCGGACTGCCCGCCTGGGCATAGAGCCGGGCTACTAATTTGGGGAGATAGGGGGGATGGCCCGGAAGCTGAGCTGCTTTATTCATATACTCAGCAGCGGTATAATAATCACCCAGATAGAAGAAATGATTGAATCCCAGGAAGAAGGGGAGGTCCCATACCTCCGGGTTCTCCTTAAATCCCTTCTCCAGCAGAGCATTAGACTCCTGGATCCTCTTAGCATATATCGAAAGAATAATCCCTCCTACTTTATAGGCAAAGCTGAATTTGGGATCCAGGTCGGTAACCAGGTCGATTAATTGATAAATCAACGGGTATCCCTGAGCCTCTTTTTCATTATCGCCGATATACTGCACCACCCGGAGCCAGAAAAGATCGGCAGCCAGTTGGTCGTATCCCAGGGCTGCAGTCTTTAGATATTTACCCGAAGGCAGGTAAGTAAGTTCATCAACCTGCCTTAATCCTTTCCG
>JAUWWP010000030.1 GCA_030616835.1 Deltaproteobacteria bacterium
CAAAGATTCCCGAGTATAAGATTTGTGCCGCCCAGATAGAGAAATCCTGCTGAGCATACCTAAATTAACTATAAAAAACTTATCACAAATTGACTTTTATCCAGAATCGTGGTTAATTATACTTAGCCAATGGGGACTGCTTCTGCTATTATTAAGAGATTCACTTGCTGTTTGCTGGGCAGCCTGATATGGTCTTGTTCTTATCCCTTGCAAGAGAGTAAAGCCGGAGAAATCCCCAGGATTCGCGTTGCCATCTTTAAGGATCTTAAAAGCTTTACCGTATCCGGAAAAGGAATAGTGCTTAGGGATGTGAAAACTTACCGGAAACTATTTTCCACCCCGGCAGAGGCAAGTTTGGGTTTTCAGGCAGCCCCGGGGGGACTAAGGATTAACCGGCATATTTACCCGACTCGCCTGCTTTCCATCTCCTCCGAAGGCCAGCTGAAGATCAAAGGGAGACAATTTCGAGGAAAGCTGGAGATCGCTGAAGATAAATCCGACTCCCTTTTGATAATTGATGAACTGGATTTAGAGCAGTATCTGGTTGGACTCATCAATCTGGAGATATCTTCCCAGTGGGAAATCAATGCGGTAAAGGCTCAGGCGGTGGTGGCCCGAACCTATGCTCTCTATCAAAAGCAGCGCCGGCAGGAGGAGTTTTACGACCTGGAGGCCTCGGTGCTGGATCAGGTCTATGCGGGTAGCAACCCTGAGGATCAGCGAGCCCGCTATGCAGTAAGGCAGAGCCGGGGAGAGGTACTCTCTTATCGGGGAAGGGTTATCCCTGCCTATTTCCACTCTAATTGCGGGGGGAGAACCGAGGCCTCCCGATATCTCTGGAGCCGGGAGGACTACCCCTTCCTCCAAGGGACAAAATGCGGTTTTTGCACCGAAGCACCTGATTACTTCTGGAGTTACCACTTACCCCTAAGGGAGTTAGAAAGAACCCTTGTCAAAAAAGGGGTTCGGGTCAATGGGATCCAGAGCCTACGGGTAATTAAGCGAAGCTCAAGCCACCGGGTCTTGCTAATGGAGGTTACCTCAAAGTTAGGAAAAACGAGGCTCAGGGGAGAAAAGCTCCGCCAATTTTTAGGAAATACGAGGCTTAAGAGCACCAATTTTCAGGTAAAGATTGAAGCGGGAGAGGTCTACTTCCGCGGTAGTGGTTATGGGCACGGAGTAGGACTCTGCCAGTGGGGTGCCAAAGGGATGGCTGAGAAAGGCTACGACTACCAGAGCATCCTGAAACACTATTACCCCGGAGTGGAGATCAAGAAGCTTTACTGAAAAAAGGAGAAAAGAATGAGAGAAGATGCCCGGAAATCTAAGCGGGGGCCAAAGCGATCAGGAGCAATTAGTAAATTAAACAAGAATCATCAAGGGGTAACCGAGGTCAATCGTAAACTGGAGGAGAAGCTTCTGGAGCTCTATACCCTCTATAATGTCAGCAAGTCTTTGATGAGCCTATCTTTACAATTGGATGGCCACTTTGAGATAGTGATGAAGCTAATCCACGAATCTCTCCTGGTGGATGAGCACTGCCTGATGCTCTTTGATCAGGAGAAAAGGGAGCTAATTGTCCACGCCTCTTACGGATTGGACGAAAAGCTGATTAATCAGATCACCTTTAAGCCAGGAGAGGGGATCCCGGGTAGGGTGGCTAAGAGCGGTAAGCCTATGCTTATTAATGATATCAGCAAGAAGCCAAATCAACATTTTTACAAAGGGCGGAAGAGGATCACTGGATCCTTTTTGAGTGTTCCCCTGAAGATCGGCGGGAATAACATTATCGGTGTGCTTAGTTTCCGCAAACCTGAGAAAAATGCCTTCAGTAAGCGAGATGTGGAGCTGTTCTCATCCGTGGCTGAGCACGTGGCTGTTGCCATCGAAACCGCTCAGGTCTACGAGCAAACCCGGGAGCTTACCAACAAGGATCCACTTACCTCTCTTTATAACCGTCGCTATTTCTTTGAACGCTTTGAGAAGGAGGTAGAGCGTGCCCATCGCTACCGCCGAATCCTCAGCATACTGATGGTGGATCTGGATCATTTCAAAGACTTTAATGATAAAAACGGCCATCTTAAAGGTGATGATGTCCTTAAGCAAACAGCCAGCATCCTCCTTTCCCAGATCCGCACGAGCGATGTCCTTGCCCGTTTTGGGGGAGATGAGTTCATTATCCTCCTTCCGGAGACCGATAGAGAATCGGCCATTATCGTTGCGGATAAACTGCGCAGTAGCATCGAGGAGAGCAGCTTCGATGGTGAGGAGAATGTACCCGGGGGCAAACTCACCGTCACCTTAGGACTGGGTACATATCCTCAGGACTCAAACGATGCCCTCCTGTTGATCAATTTTGCCGACAAGGCCCTTTACCTGGGTAAAAACAAGGGAGGCAACACCGTCTGCTCCCATATCCCTCAAGAAAATAAAGGCTAATGAGACTCAGTGAGTTTGACTATTACCTTCCCCCAGGGCTAATTGCCCAGCATCCGGCGAAAGAGAGGGAGCAAGCCCGCCTGCTGGTGCTAAATAGAAAAGGAGAGAGGATTGAGAACAAGCTATTTATTGACATCCTCCAATACTTAAATCCCGGGGACCTTCTGGTGATTAACGATACCAAGGTGCTGCCTTCTCGCCTCACCGGCAGAAAGGAGACCGGAGGAAGGGTTACCTTAATGCTGCTCTCCAAGATTAATGGCTCCGAGCTACCCCTGAGGGGAGAAGAGGTCTGGCAATGCTTGATCCAGGCCGCGAAATCACCAAGAGAGGGACAGAAGATATACATTGCCGAAGAGATGGAAGCGGAGGTGCTTCATCCTCTTGAGCAGGGAAGCTGGGAGGTTAGATTCCGATTTCAGGGAGATCTTCGCCAGATCCTGGACCGGATTGGAACCCCCCCTCTTCCTCCTTATATTAAAAGAAAAACAGATAATTGGAGAGACGAGGACCAGGAGCATTATCAGACAGTTTATGCTAAATCGGAAGGGGCAGTGGCTGCCCCTACTGCCGGGCTCCATTTCTCGGCGGAGCTTCTCAAATGCATTGAGGAAGCAGGAGTAGCAGTCCTTCCCCTTACCCTGCATGTAGGCTGGGGAAGCTTCCTTCCATTGCGCTGCGAGCTGGTAGAAGAGCATAAAATGCTGCCGGAATATTATTCCATAAGTAAAACCGTAGCGGAGAGGATCAGACGGACTAAGGCAGATGGAGGAAGGGTAATCGCGGTGGGAACCACTACTACCCGGACCCTGGAGCAGGCCGCTGATGGGAATGAAAGGATCGCGGCGGGAAAAGGGGAAGCCCGCATATTTATTTATCCCGGCTATCGATTCAAGATCGTTGATGCCCTGATAACTAACTTTCATTTACCCCGATCAAGTCACCTGATTCTGGTCTCAGCCTTCGCCGGCAGGGAGCTAATTCTCCGGGCCTATCAGGAAGCCATTGTCGAGGATTACCGGTTTTTAAGCTACGGTGATGGAATGATGATCCTCTAATGAAATTTTGCTTTGAACTCATTAAGAAGGAGGCGAATACTCAGGCCCGGCTCGGATTGTTAAGAACCCTTCATGGAGTGGTTAAAACCCCGGTCTTCATGCCGGTAGGAACCCAGGCTACGGTTAAATCTTTAACTCCGGAGGACTTGAAGGATATTGCGGTAGAGATAATCTTAGCTAATACCTACCATCTTTATCTGCGTCCGGGAGCTGAGATTATTAGGGAACTAAGTGGGCTTCACCGTTTTATGAACTGGGATCTTCCTTTGCTTACTGATAGCGGAGGCTTTCAGATATATAGCCTGGGAGAGTTAAGTAAGGTCAGTGAGGGGGGGCTTACTTTTAAATCTCCCTTCGATGGATCCGAGCATTTCTTATCACCAGAGGAGGTAATGAAAATTCAGGAAAACCTGGGAGCGGATATTATTATGACCCTGGACGAATGCACCTCCTATCCGGCAACCTATGATCACACCCTTAATTCCTTAGAACTGACTACTCGCTGGGCCGGGCGATGCAAACAAGTGAAAAGCAGGGAGGATCAGGCTCTGTTCGGCATCATCCAGGGGGGAATGTTCCCGGAACTTCGAAGGAAGAGCGCCGAGCAGATTGTAGGGATTGGCTTCGATGGCTACGGCATTGGCGGCTTATCAGTGGGAGAGACCAAGTCAATGATGTGGGAGATGGTGGAGTGCACTCTCCCTTTCCTGCCGGAGGAGCAGCCCCGCTACCTGATGGGATTGGGTAAGCCTGAGGATCTGGTGGAGGCAATAAGCCGGGGAATAGATATGTTCGACTGCGTTCTTCCTACCCGCAATGCCCGTAACGGAAGCCTCTTCACCAGTGAGGGCAAGGTAGTTATTAAAAATTCTAACTATGCTCGGGACCGTGGACCCCTCGATCCCAATTGCAACTGCTATACCTGCCGTAATTACACCCGGGCCTACTTACGCCACCTCTTCCTGGCCCAGGAAATCCTCTCCGCCCGGTTAAATACGATCCATAACCTTTATTACTATATAAATTTGATTGACCAGGTAAGAGAGGCTATCGAGGAGAACCGCTTGCTCCAGTTTCAGAAGGAGTTCCGGGAGGCGAGAAAAGCTTAATTAATCCTAGGAACTATATAGAACGGCAAAAGTAATAGTGCATAGACAAGGGAGTGTTTTAGATACAGGTAGATAAATAAATTCTAAGCACTAAGCACCAATAAGGTAAAATCCTAAGCACTAAATCCTAAATTCTAAATAATTTCAAATGATCAAAATCTAAAATTCAAAACCCTCCTTTCGACAGCATCAGGATAAGGTTTTGAACATTTAATATTAGGATTTAGGATTTGTTTAGGGTTTAGGATTTGGGATTTAGAATTTATCGGCATAATGATGGATGAAATATTATCTGCAAATCAAGTAATTTATACGGCATTATTTATGTCGTTAGTATAAACAGGAGGTGCTTATTTTGATTGATATTGTCCATGCGATGGGAACCAAGGGGGAAGAAGGCGGCGCCCAGGGATTAGGGGGCATGCTCTTCCCCTTGATAATGATCTTTGTCATCTTTTACTTTATCCTGATTCGTCCCCAGCAAAAGAAAGCGAAGCAGCACCAGGAGCTTCTTGACCGGCTTAAAAAGGGGCATCAGGTAATTACCTCCGGAGGAATTCACGGAAAGATTACCGGTGTTACCGGGAAAGTGATTACCCTGGAGATTGCCAACAATGTGCGGATTAAGGTCTCCCGCAACCAGATCTCTGGCCTAAAGGAGGAGGATGAGGAATCTAAGAAATGATTTCAATTTATAGAAACAAGATCTTCAGGCAATAACAGGAATAGAGGCCTATGTTTAAAAACTTAAGATGGAGAGCTCTGTTTATCGGGGCGGTGATAATCGTTGCCTTTATCTATCTCATTCCGTCCCTTCGTCCTGAGGTTTCTGAAGGGAAGAAGGGAATTTTCGGCGCCGGTCGTATTCGCCTCGGCCTTGACCTCCAGGGAGGAATGCACCTGGTTCTGGAGGCGGATACCAAGAAGACCCTGGAGATAACGGCCGAGAGGATCGCCGACGAGCTGAAAAAGGCCCTGAAGGAAGAGGACATTGATTTTATTCAGGTGATACGAAAAGAGGGCAGCGATATCCTGCTGACTCTTTATAATGACCGCTCGCTTGATCAGATCGAGGAGATCCTTAACTCCGATTACCCTAATCTGGAGATGGCTCCCCCTGAACGGGGTGAGAGAGAAGTTACGGTATTCCTGCAGCTAACAAAGAATGAGAAGGACTTTATCGAGGAGTTTGCCGTCAGGCAGAGCCTGGAGACCATTCGCAATCGGATCGACCAGTTCGGGGTTACCGAGCCCTCCATCCAGCGCCAGGGAAGAGAAAGGATTATTATTCAGCTTCCCGGAATCGCTGATCCCCAGCGGGCAATAGAGCTTATCGGCAAAACCGCCCAACTGGAGTTTAAGATAGTAGATGACGAGAGCAAAATTCTCGCTGAGCTGGAGGAGGAACTGCCTGAAGGGATCACCCTGAGCTACGACCCCATCGAGGATAAAGCTGGCAATCGAGCCTCTGTCCCTTATCTCTCCTCCCGCAGAGTAAGCAAACTGAAGGAGTTCCTCGAGGGTAAGATCCCAGAGGATGATGAGGTTCTCTTTGGAGAATCAACTGATCCTCAGACCCGATCTACTATCTACCGAACCTACCTGCTTAAGAAAAAGACGGTACTGGCAGGTGATACCCTTAAGGATGCCCGGGTACGCCTTGATACGCAGTTTAATCAGCCCTATGTGGCCATCCGATTCAATAGCCGGGGGGCCAAGATCTTCGAGGAGCTGACCGATGTTCATACCGGGGAGCGCCTGGCCATCGTTCTTGACGATACCGTCTACTCGGCGCCCCGGATCAAGCAGCGGATCGGCGGGGGTAATGCTATTATCGAGGGTAATTTTACCACTGAGACTGCCAGCGACCTGGCTATCGTTCTGCGGGCCGGTGCCCTGCCTGCTCCGGTAAAGATCCTGGAGAAGAGAAATGTGGGTCCCTCCCTGGGAAGGGATTCGATTCAGAAGGGCCTAAAATCAATCCTCATCGGGGGGCTGCTGGTGATTGGCTTTATTATCATCTACTATAAGCTCTCCGGGCTCCTGGCAGACTTTGCCATCATGCTAAATGTCATTCTGATCCTGGGGACCCTGGCCGCTTTAAAAGCCACCCTCACCTTACCGGGAATCGCCGGGATCATACTTACCATCGGGATGGCAGTGGACGCCAATGTGCTCATCCTGGAGAGGATCAGGGAGGAGCTTCGAGTGGGCAAGACCCCTCGGGCCGCCATCGACGCCGGTTACTCCAAGGCATTGCTGACAATTCTGGATGCTAATATCACTACCCTCATGGCCGGCCTGATCCTTTTCCAGTTCGGAACTGGTCCGGTTAAGGGCTTTGCGGTAACCTTAAGTATTGGAATCCTTTCCAGTCTATTTACTGCCCTTCTGGTAACCAGGTTGGTCTATGATTACATTACTACTACCAGAAGGGTTCAGAGGCTGAGTATCTAAATGCAGATCATTAAACCAGGAACAAACATTAACTTTACCGGAAGAAGAAGGCAGGCTTTATTTCTTTCCCTGATTTTAATCCTGATCAGCGTTGCTTCCTTACTATCTCGAGGAGGGCTCAACTACGGGATCGACTTTGTCGGAGGGACTGAGATTGTCTTGAAGTTTATGGATAAGGTGGATGTTGCCGAGATCCGGGCCAGCCTCAATCAATTAAATTTAGGGGATGTTGAGGTTCAGCGCTTCGGGAGTGTAGAAGCTAACCAGTATCTGATCCGGATTGAGCAGACTACCGAGGAATTGGAAGGGCTCTCCGCTAAGGTTGAAAGCTATCTGCAAGAGAGATTCGGGGAAGGCTCACTGGAGACCCTCCGTTCTGAAATGGTAGGGCCAAAGGTGGGAAAGGATCTCCGACGGAAGGGGATGTTGGCAGTAATTTCGGCCATCATCGGAATGCTGATTTATATAACCTGGAGATTTGAACTTCGTTTTGGGGTTGGGGCAATAATCGCTCTGATCCATGATGTTATTATCACCCTGGGGGTTCTTTCCCTGACTAACTCCGAGTTTAACCTTGCCACCATTGCCGCCCTCCTGACGGTGGTGGGTTATTCAGTCAATGATACCATTGTTGTCTCTGACCGGATTCGGGAAAACATAAGGAAGCTCAGAAGAAAGACCCAGGAAGAGATTGTCAACATTAGTATCAACGAAACCCTCTCCCGAACTATTCTGACCTCGGCTACTACCTTGATGGTGTGTATCACCTTGTTTCTTCTGGGCGGACCGGTAATCCATATCTTTGCCCTGGTTCTGATTGTCGGCTTTAGTATTGGAACCTACTCCTCCATCTTTGTTGCTATCCCCATCCTCCTCTTCTGGAAGGAGAGGTTCCCGAAGAAGCTCCGGTAGTAATGGCAACCATCGGTGTTATTATCTTTCTGCTGATCCTGGTCTTCGGGCTGCTGTCCATCGTTTTCGGCCTCCCGGGGACAATTATCATCTTCCTGGCTACCCTGATCTATGGCCTGATCACCTCCTTTGATAAGATTAACCTTAAATTAATTCTGATCCTTCTCGCTCTCACTATCCTTGCCGAGGTAATTGAGTTCGTCGTGGGAGTTGTCGGCGCGAAAAGATTCGGCTCATCCAAACAGGCTATAGTTTTCTCCATCGTGGGGGGAATCGTGGGTGCCATTATTGGGCTCCCTTTACCGCTGGGGATCGGCTCGGTCCTGGGGGCCTTTATCGGCGCCTTTCTGGGAGCCTTTATCAGCGAATTCTTGAGCTATCGGGATCTCCGCAGGGCCTCCCGGGTGGGATTTGGTACCTTCCTGGGAAGGGTGTTGGGAATGGCCAGCAAGGGCACCCTGACCCTCATAATGATCATCATCATCCTCTTTGCCATTTTTTAATCCGGCAATAACACCCTCCCCTCCCATCTCCTCTTTCCATCATCTACCATAGTGGAAGTGGGGATTATTCTCTTTTTCATTAGACCAAAGATTGCCGAAGGTGATGTCTTCTTTCTTAAGCATCTAGATTGTGCCCTTCAATCAGCCCTTCGTCAGCAAAACTGAAGTATTTGTTGCCACCAATGATTATGTGATCTAATACCTTAATTTGCATAGTCTTTCCCGCAGAGACCAACTCTTGAGTTATCTCTCTATCGCTCTGACTCGGGTCGGGATCTCCTGAAGGATGGTTATGGGCAAAAATTAAAGCGGCGGCATCATATTTGATTGCCTTTTTCATAATCTCCCGTGGATATACCGCGCTGGAGGTTAAAGACCCCACAAAAAGGTTTTTAGCATCTATTAACCTATTCTTACTATCCAAAAACAGCACTTTAAAGACCTCCCTTTTATCCTTCCGCATCGCCTGGTTCAAATAATCAAATACCGCTTTTGAGGATTTTAGTTGAATCGACTTCCCCATAATTTTTTCTTTCAAATATCGCTCAGATATCTGCTGGAAAAGTTTCAAACCAAAGGCATTATGCGGCCCGATCCCTTTAATCTCCCGAAGCTCTTCCATCGGCGCTTCAAGAACACCGCGAAAATTCTTGAACTTTTTCATGGCCGCTTTTGCCTGTTGCTTGCAGTCTTTTCGAGGGGTTCCGAGAGTCAGTAGCAACTCAACTATCTCATAATCATGAAATGCGGAAATGCCTGATTTTATTAATTTCTCTCGTAATCTTTTCCGGTGGCCTTCCCTGCTTTTTGAATCCATTTGTTTCGACCTTCCTTTTGTTATCCTTTCCTCTCTTGATGAGGTTTCCCCGACTACCCCTGTCGTTTATTTCTCTCATCTAATAGGGTAGGTCTGTCAGTATTTTATTAAATTTACCAGAATTATACAAAGAAAACATATTTAGTCAAGGAACTTTATCTTCTATTTTTTTGATCTTGAGGGCAAGCAGCTATTGACGGAAATAACTTTCTAAAATATAGTCTTATTAATCCTTGAGAAAAAATGGAAAAGCGCTGGAAGATATTACCATCTGAGCCTGAGTTACAGAGAAAGCTTACCGAGGAGCTAAGGCTCTCTCCTCTACTGGCACAGCTCCTGATCAATCGGGAGTTTAGCGACCCCCAGCAAGCTGATAGATTCCTGAACTCCACCCTCTCTGACCTCCATGCCCCCTTCTTAATGAAGGATATGGATCGGGCCGTGGATAGAATTATCCCGACAATTAAGAACCGGGAGAGGCTCTGCATCTATGGCGATTATGATGTTGATGGAATCACCGCTACTGCTCTGCTGAAGATCTTCTTGAGCGAAATCAGAGCTCAACCCCTCTCTTATTTTCCTCATCGACTTAATGAAGGCCGCGGCCTAAACCCGGAGGCCCTCGATCGGCTTAGCCAACAGGGGGTAAAGCTCCTCATTACTGTTGACTGTGGAATCTCGGACAACGAACAGGTGGTTTATGCTCGCAAGTTAGGAATCGATGTAATTATCACCGATCACCATGAGGTTCCGGAGGATCTCCCCCCGGCCCGGGCAATCCTGAATCCCCGGCAGAAAGACTGCAAATTCCCCTATAAAACACTGGCAGGAGTGGGAGTAGCCTTTAATCTCGCCATCGCCCTTCGGGCCAGACTGCGGGATGAGGGCTTCTTTGGAGATCGAGAAGCACCCAATCTTAAGCAGTATCTTGACCTGGTAGCGCTGGGAACCATTGCTGATATTGTCCCCCTCACTGATGAGAATCGCATCTTCGTCAGATATGGTCTGGAGCAGTTGACTGCCGGTCGGCGGGTAGGGATCCGGGCCCTGAAGGAAGTAAGCGGATGTGCATTCGGCTCGATTAACACTGTGGCGGTGGGGTTCCGCCTTGCCCCCCGAATAAATGCCGCCGGAAGGCTTAGCCAGGCCGATGAGAGCCTTAAGCTCCTGACCACCAATAGTGAAGAGGAGGCTAACACTATTGCCCGGAAGCTAAATGAAGAGAACTATCAGCGTCAACAGATTGAGGAAAATATTTCAAAAGAAGCGTGCTCACTGGTGGAGGCTGATGTTAGACTTAAAAAGGGAGCCTCCCTGGTCTTAGCCTCTCCTGATTGGCATCCAGGGGTAATCGGGATCGCTGCCTCCCGTCTTACCAATGAGTATTTTAAGCCCACCATCCTGATCTCGGTTAAAGAGGGATTAGGTAAAGGCTCAGCCCGCAGCATCCCGGGCTTTGATCTCTATCAGGGAATTAGATCCTGCCAGGACTTACTAAAAAGCTACGGAGGGCATCGGTGGGCGGCAGGATTAACCATACTGGAGGACAGAATTGATGAATTCCGGGATCGGTTTGAGCGATTAGTAACTGAAAGTCTCTCCGAGGAGGACTTTATCCCTCAGCTCAGTATTGATGCCTTACTTCCCTTACCAGATATAACCGAGAACTTAGTTGAAGAGCTAAACTTACTGGAGCCCTTCGGTCCCGGCAACCCGGAACCCACCTTCGCCACCACAGGCCTGAAGCTTACTGATTCCTGGATAGTGGGCAATAATCACCTGAAGTTGAAGATCAGTGAACAGGGAAGGTTTTATTCTGCCATCGGCTTCAGAATGGCGGATCACTATCCTCTTCCCTCCTCCACCATCGATCTGGCCTTCATTCCCCAATTTAATGAATGGGAAGGAGTAAGGAGCGTTCAGCTTAAAGTGAAGGATGTAAGGACGGCAAAACCGGCCTCTTCTTAAAATAGATCAGATGACTCATGCACCCCTTCCGGCAGTCCGAGGCCCCAAACCCGGGCACGAGAATCCGGGCCCCCTTTATCCTCTTAAGTCTCTGGTTAGTGGCACACTCCTCACCTGAACTCTTTTGAACCTCGATGATTTGGGCATATCTTGAGCACAGCAGATAATCGATGTGCCAGTGAAGTCTCTTCCCTCATTTTCTGCGATGACGGGAAAGTCTCGAGGAGAGATTTTTACCTCCACTGCCGGTGTAAAGATAGAACCCCCGGGGCAGCTCAAAAACTCCCAGTCTCCCAACCCTGACTGTCCGATCCTTCTCCAGCTTGATGATTAAGGTGTAGTTTTCCGCACTAATGGAGCTGAACCCCTCCTTTCAGATAAGAACTACCTCTAAATAATAAGTAATAATCTGGATCATGTCAAAGGCTTCTTCTGCAGAAGTTTCCTTAAAATTTTGTGTTTTATGATCCGCATATGGCGGAATGATTGATTTGGAATTTGAACCACGAATTTCACGAATTACACGAAAAAAATTCCCTTTGGGGATTTGGGATTTGAGACATTGGGATTTGAACCACGAATTTCACGAATTACACGAAAAAAATTCCCTTTTGGGATTTGGGATTTGAGACATTGGGATTTGAACCACGAATTACACGAAAAAAATTCCCTTTTGGGATTTGACGCATTGGGATTTGGTCATTTCAGTATATTGCTTGCCAATCAGGATAGATTTCTGGTATATTATAAGGTATGAAACAGATTGTTCTCGGAACTGCCGGACACATCGATCATGGAAAGACCCTGTTGATCAAGGCACTTACCGGCGTGGATACCGATCGCCTCAAGGAAGAGAAGCGCCGGGGGATCACGATCGAGCTGGGCTTCACCTATCTGAGTCTGCCCAGTGGTAGCCGGGCAGGGATTGTTGATGTTCCGGGACACGAAAAGTTTGTTAAGAACATGGTGGCCGGGGCCGGGGGGATCGATTGCATCCTCCTGGTTATTGCTGCTGATGAAGGAGTAATGCCTCAGACCAGAGAGCACCTGGATATCTGCACCCTCCTGGGTATCCAGAGAGGTCTGGTGGCCCTGACCAAGATCGACCTGGTCGATAACGAAATCCGGGCCTTAGCCGAGGACGAGACCCGGGATTTTCTAAAGGGTAGCTTCCTTGCCAGCTCACCGATTATTCCTGTCTCTTCCATTACCAGGGAAGGTCTTCCTGAGCTTATCACTGAGCTGGAAAAGCTGGTTATGGATACTCCGGGGAGGGATTCATCCGGACTCTTTCGCCTTCCAATCGATCGCATTTTTACCATGAAAGGCTTCGGCACCGTAGTTACCGGGACTTTGCTCTCCGGACAGGTAAGCAAGGGAGAGATGGTCGAGATTCTCCCCGGCAAAAACAAGGCAAAGGTGCGGGGAATCCAGGTTCATAATCAAGAGGTTGCTTGTGCGCTGGCTGGTCAGCGGACTGCCATCAATCTGCAGGCAGTGGAGAAATCCCGGATCCAGCGAGGTGACCTACTCACCCATCCTGGAAACTATGATCCTACTCCCAAGATCTTAGCCTACCTCCAGCTCCTTTCCGGGGCTGCCCGGCCACTCAGGAACCGGAGCCGGTTGAGCTTCCATCTGGGGACCGCCAGAGTTCTGGGAAAAATTACCCTTCTCTCCCAGAATGAGATCCCTCCGGGAAAGGAGGGTTTTGCTGTGATTCACCTGGAACGACCCATAGCGGCTTCGTTTAGGGATCGATTCATTCTCCGTAGCTTTGCCTATGCCCAGACCATTGGTGGGGGAGAGGTTCTTGACCCCCATCCTCAAAAAATCCGCCCGCATTCTGCGCAGATCCTGAATGAGTTAGAGATATTAAGGAGCGGCGGTGCGGAAGAGATCATCGAGCTGGGTGTCGATCGCACGGGATATGAGGGAATAACCCAGGAAAGGCTCCCGGGAAAAACCAACCTTCCTCCTCAGGATATCCCTAAGCTGATCCAGAGGTTAATCTCCCAGGGAAGAATCATCCAGTTAGACTCGCTCCTGATCCATCAGAAACGATACCAGGAAGCTCAGAAGCGAATCCGGGAGTGCCTTCAGGACTACCACCACAGATTCCCCCTCAGGAGTGGAATCTCCCGGGAGGAGTTGAAAGGTAAGCTGGATCTCAAACTCAAGGAGAGGATATTCAGCCATCTGCTCCAAAAACTTATTGATACTCAGGAGATCTCCCTTAAGGAAGAAGGTATCTCGCTTTTTGAGCACCGGGTAGAGCTTCCGGAGGAAAAAAAGCGGCTTAAGGATAAGATCGAGAAGATCTATCAGGAGGGGGGATTAGAGCCCCCTACTCTTAAGGATCTGGAAGGGAGCCTCTCAGCTCAGAAAGAAGAGATTAGGGAAGCGGTTTCTCTTCTTTTCCGAGAGGGTCTGCTCATCAGGGTTAAGGATGAGCTTTATTTTCATGCTAAGCCCTGCCAGAAGCTCGAGCAGAGACTCAGGGATTTCCTTAGCAGAAAAAAGGAGATTACTACCCAGGAGTTTAAGGATCTGACCCAGGCCTCCCGCAAGTATACCATTCCCTTACTTGAGTACTTCGATGCCCAGAAAATTACTATCAGGGTCGGAGAAAAAAGAAAGTTAAGAGAGAGGACAGCCTAAAAGAGGATGGCCTAAAATTTATGTTTATCCACTGTCCGGATTGCCAGAGCAGGCTGAAGATTGACGAAAAAAGCCTGGAAATGAAGAAGTTCAAGTGTCCGAAGTGCGGCACTATCTCTACTATCTCCCCGGATTTAGAGAGCAAGGCCGGGGAACCAGACCAGGGTCAGTTACCCGAAAAAAGCGACATTACCCTGCATTCCCTCCCCCAAAGAAAGCTAAGTAGCCTTCCCGAGGATCTAAGGCTTTCTGTTTCGGTCATTGAGGGAAACGATGAGGGAAAAATCATCTACCTCAGCAAGCCCAGGACAACCCTGGGCCGGGAGGGGGCCGACATTATCCTGAACGATTCTGAGGTCTCACGAACCCATGCCGCCCTTATCGTTTATCAGAAAGGGTTTACTATTAAGGATCTGGACAGCACTAATGGGACCTTCGTTAACGGCAAAAGGATCGAGGAGAGTGAGCTTAAACATCTGGACGAGATCGAGATCGGCGGGACCAGGCTGCTTTTTACCATTTATCAGAAACTGGAAGAGTTCATTCAAGAGCCTTCCGGTACCGAAGAGGAAACCTTGGAGGAGATCGAGCTGATAGATGAGGCCGGCACTACCGATGATTCCGTCACGAGGATGGAACGGAGGATGATTGACCTGAAACTTCCTGCCGGCCGAAGGTTATTTCTGGAGTTTCTCGAAGGAAGGAACAAGGGAAAGAGGATCGAATTCCCGCAGGGACGGATCGTCATCGGCCGCTCCGGGGTAGACATCAATCTCGATGACCCTAATGCCTCCCGCAAGCATGCAGTTATTGAGGTCTGGTCCCGAGACCAGATCTATTTAAGAGACTTAGCCAGCACCAACGGAACCTTCCTTAATGGCACTCGAATCACTTCTGCCCGGCTCAGGAACGGGGATGAAATTGTGATCGGAAGCATCCGACTAAGGTTCGTGATGGAAAAGGTATCACCTTAACTGTGATTCGGATATAAGGGAAAGACTTAGAGGCGCCCCTTTAGTGTTTGTCCTGAGCCCTTCGATTTCACTCAGGACAGGCCTGTCGGAAGAATGCCTAA
>JAUWWP010000126.1 GCA_030616835.1 Deltaproteobacteria bacterium
CCATTGCACTGTGTATCGAAGTCTCCAAGAACTGCTACTGCAAGCTCCCATGGCATTCCCATTCCTTTTTCAATAAGATCCTTGAGACTCTCCTCAGTTATCGCCCCGGTCAACAGTCCACCGGTAATCCCGCTGAGGTCATCTTTCACCGTTCCACTGACAACTAAGTTACAGAGGGTTAGTTCCACCGGCCCCAGATCAGTAGGGAAAGGCAAACTCAGTGTCCCCACACTCACTTCGGTATAACCCGCAACAAGAGTAGTAGGATATACTAAATTAAGATCTTTAAAAGTAGGGCTGCTGATAGTAGTGTTATAATACGAGGGCTCTACGAAAAATTCTGTCTCTCCCCCATCACAGTCGGTAGGGGCATAGGGAACCCCACACAGACCGTTAATAGCAGCAACAACAATAGTAGTAGTAGGACCCGTCCAATTATCTGCGGTAAGCCCTTTGTAAACGAAGGTTATGTTAGCCTCTCCATCATCGAGAGCCCCCTGGAGCTCCGGGTTGGTAATTGAGGCAGCAAGTCCCCCCAGTGAATTGCAGGCACGAGCGGCTAAACAATTACTACAACTTTCGTCTACACACCGGACCCGTTCTTTATCAATCTGCAGCGTATTCACCCGGAATGCCGGCTCCCCAAGGAAACAGGCTAAGTGAGGTACCTCTACCTTTATCAGCATAAACTCGACGATCTCACTGTTCCAACTTGCATCTACTGATGCCTCCTCCAATGGCAATAATTCCGAGGCATCAATAAAGATTGGTGCCAGTCCGTTATCATCAGTAGTTACCGTCCACTCCATTGGAACAGTTACAGTCACATCTGATTCATAGATAATATCAATAGCTTCTCCAGTTATACCTTCAGCATAAATAGGATTTCCAAACTGATCCGCCCCAGCTAATAGTACAGTTAACTCGATTGTCTCACATACATCCCTCTCAGTAAGCCCGATAGAAGAGGCTCGTTCATTCCATGCACAAAGCCCTGTCACTCCCGGAACCGCGACACCGGGCAGAATATCGATCACAGCCTTGTCAGTGTAATCTGGTATTTCTGCCTTTATGATTACCGGACCTGCTTCTGTGGGCAAACCGCCGGCTACTATCCAGGCAGAAGCAATGCCATTTTTTTCATATGTCATTGCTGCTACTGTAGGCTGTCCAAGTGGCACTGCCGCAGGATCAGGCGAGTAGATGACTTCAAACTCGACAACCCTGCTGCCCCCCGGCGGGGGAGCGCCATCTGCCCTAACGGTTGCTGTAAGGGCTATTGGACCGTGCGGCGGTGGGCCAAAAACATCATCGGCTGATATTTCGGACTGGCTGATGTTGAGTGATATATCCCACTCCGGATAATATGAGGGGACAAGGTCTATACGGCTGGCTTCAAAAGGGAGTCTTATTCTATAGGACTCCGGTAAGCCATCGCCATCCCTGTCCACCGTAGGAAGGCCCACTAAAGGTTGTCCTGGTGGCACTAGCAGCGTCTCGCCGGCATCAACCGTTAACCAGTATATAGCAATTTCTTTATCTACCGGAACAGGTTCTCCATCCCTTGTAACTGTTATGTTTAATAGGCTAGCGAAAGTTACCACAACCTCCGCCAGGTCATCTAATTCAGCAACTGCCTTTATCACACCATCGGTTAGTTCTTCTTCCTCTATGTTAGCAGATAATTTCACATCGTAGAGGGGAGGGATTAGATAAAGCACTTGTCCCACTATCTCAATGCTTAAAGACATAGGCCCATCTGTTACAGCAGTTATAGAGCTCTCGTAGTAGTTTTCCCCTCTCATTGTGGTTTTTACCAGGCTGGTTTCAGGATCAATGGATTCGGGCTCAACATAAAATTGATCAAGGCCACCCCACTCCGGGTCATTAGCCCAATCTCTTATACCCCTTACCTGTGCCAATATAATATCTGAGACCTCCACAGGGGATGTGGGCCATAAACTGACCAAGATAATATTGAGCTCCTGGTTTTCAAAATAATCTTGAAAACCTAAGATGTTAAGAAGATCTCCCAAAGGGCACAAATCATTACCTTCGTCACATAAGGAGTCTACTTCCAGATAGTCAAATCTATAGGCAGGGCCCTCATCAAGCTCGCTGAGTAACGGTTGGGGAAGCTTTGGTTCAGAGGGAAGTACATTCGTAACCTCCGTAATATTAGTAACTTCATCCCCGCAGCTCCAGATCAGCAGGCCCACCGTTAGGATGCCGGTGGCCAACATACTGAATAATAGTTTCTTCTTCATCCTCTATTCCTCCTTTCTTATCTTTCAAGCAAGGCATAATCAGTCCAATCAGCCTGAGGCAGATCGGACTAATACCTTGTTATTACCCCTGCCTGTGCATGTTCGCACGCTGACAGGTATGTTCAAATAAAGCTTATCCACCTCCTTTCCTAAAAACTTATAGCTCAGAGCTTTAGCTTTTCTTAACGGAAAAGCTTCATCTTTGAAATTTACTAAAGTATTTTCCCCTTGTCAAGAAAAAATCAAAATTTTTAGCCTGGATCTCCCCCGAAAATCCTCTTTCGGATTAAATCCCCCCTTGCCCCCTTTTTCAAAGGGGGGTAAATTGCTGAATTATAAAATCGCATCATATTCCGCCATAGACGGAGAGGCCACTTATTTTAGAAAAAGTTCCCCCAATTTTTAAACCAAAACTATCATGCCCTTTCAGTAAGATTCAAGGGATCAAGGATTCAAGGGTTCTACTCCCTGCTATCCCCTTCCGCCGTCGCTAAAGCTATGGCGGACAGGGCTATTCCTTGAAATATAGTTCGCCTAAAGGATTGTGTCAAGGGAAATCTTGAGAAGGGATGGAAGAAGGGATAAAAACTTACTCTTATGTTCGAATTGCAGGACGACTAACAATAAACTCCTCCATCAGCTCCCAGCCCCGATCAAAAAACACCCCGGAACCCTCGGCCGCTCTCTCATCAAAGCCCCGGGCAAAAACTTTTTTGTCGCTCCGAGCCTCGTCATTGGAGGACAGGATTGCGAAAGGCACCGGTTCCCCTGAATGGGTTCTAAGTGACAAAGGGGTGGGATGGTCGGAAATGACCATAACCTTATACTCAACAAATTCGCTTATTCCATCCAATACCTTCCCCACCACCTTCAGGTCAAAATCCTCGAGGGCCTTTATTTTAATTCCCGGCTCCCCGCTATGGCCAGCCTCATCCGGAGCCTCTACGTGAAGGTATATAAAATCCCTCTGTCTTAGCTCCCGGAGGGCATACTCTGCCTTCCCGGAATAATTGGTGTCCAGATAGCCAGTTGCCCCGGGAACATTCACCACCTTAAGCCCGGCATAAATCCCGAGCCCCCGAACCAAATCCACCGCAGAGATCACCGCTCCCTCAATCCCGTATCGGTCACGCAGGGTAGGCAGTCTCAGGGCCTTGCCCTGGCCCCAAAGCCAGATAGAGTTTGCCGGTGGCTTATCCGCCGCTATCCTTGCCCGGTTTGTCGAAAAATCCTTCAGAATCAGTTGTGAACTCTGGATCAGCCCGTTTAATATCTCACCATCATCCCCCTGGGGTAAGTAAGGAGATATCTCCTTCCCCATAATATCATGGGGAGGAGTGGTCTTTACCCTCTCGCTGCCCAGCCTCCAAACCATCAGATGCCGATAGCTAACCCCGGGATAGAACCTGATCTGCTCTGATCCGAGGGAAGCATTAATCTGTGCTATTATCTCCCGGGCCTCCTCAGTGGAGATGTGGCCAGCACTGTAATCCTCCATCTGTACTATTCCTCCAGAATCTTGCAGGGTCACCAGGTTACAACGGAAAGCAACATCCTCCGGGCCTAACTCCACCCCCATACTTGCCGCCTCCAGTGGTGCTCTTCCGGCATAATACCGGGAAGGGTCATAGCCGAGGATGGACAGATTTCCTACATCACTTCCCGGTGGAAATCCCTCAGGTATTACCCTTACCATTCCCAGCAACCCTTTCCGGGCAATATAATCCATATTAGGTGTGGCGGCCGCCTCGAGAGGTGTTCTTCCTTCCAACTTTTCAACCGGATAGTCGGGCATTCCATCGCCCTGTAAGATTATGTATTTCATCCCGTTAGACTTCCTGTTAGTACTCCGAAGCGCAAACCGCAATAGTCCCTGAATTTCATCATCAGAAATTTCCGATCAGACCCCGAAAGATCTACGGGATTCATCAGATTAGTTCAGCCTGTTCTCGATTCGAACAAATACTGTCTTGTCCCGAACAACTTGAAGACGATCTATCTTTTCCAGGGCCCGGCGTATCTCCCCCTCTCTGGCCTCGTGAGTCATAATCACAATCGGCACTGCTTTTCCCACCCTTCTGCCCTTCTGAATTACTGAGGCAATGCTGATCTGGTGCTTCCCTAAGATAGCGGAGATCTGTGCCAGCACTCCTGGACGATCTACCACCCAGAAGCGCAGATAATACTGGCCAACCAGTTCCTCCATATCCTTAACCTTAAGCCCTTTACTCGCCAGATAGGTAGGCTTGCTCCCAGCACCACCCCCCAAGAGGGAGCGAGCAATTTCTACCACATCTCCTACCACTGCACTGGCGGTGGGCATCATCCCAGCACCCTGGCCATAAAGCATCATCGGACCCATGGCATCGCCGGTAACGTAGATGGCATTGAACACATCCCTCACCCCTGCTAACAGGCTGTTTTGGGGAAGCATTGTGGGGTGCACCCTGGCTTCGATCCCCGCCTTATCTCTTTTCGCTATTGCCAGAAGTTTAACCCGGTATCCAAATTCATTGGCAAACGCAAGATCAAGAGGGGTAATCCTGGTAATACCCTCTGTATAGATGGCTTTTAATTTTATCTTTGTTCCAAATGCCAGACGAATCAGGATTGCCAATTTATGGGCGGTATCGATTCCCTCCACATCAATCGTGGGATCGGCTTCGACATAGCCTTTCTTCTGCGCCCCCTTCAGGATAGTCACAAACTCTTCCCCTTCTTCACTCATCCTGCTCAGAATATAATTGGCAGTCCCATTGATTATGCCCAAAATGGACTGAATCCTGTTGCCAACAAACCCCTCACTCAGTGAGCGAATAATAGGAATGCCTCCACCCACACTGGCCTCAAATCCTATCTCCAACCCTGCCCTCTGGGCGGCTTCGAAAATGGTATCTCCATCCCGGGCCAGCAGGGCCTTATTGGCCGTAACCACCCTCTTGCCCGCCTCCAGAGATTCCAAAACATAGGTCTTCGCCGGCTCATAACCACCAATGAGCTCGACCACTATATCTATCCCGGGATCATTAATAACATCCCGGGCGTCCCTGGTCAGGATCTTCCGATCAACTTTTATTCCGCGATCCCTTTCCAAATCGAGATCAGCAATACGTTTAATAAACAGGGAGGCCCCTAACCGTCGGGCAATCAGGGCAGAATTGCTCTGAAGGATCTTGACAACCCCGGTCCCCACTGTCCCCCAGCCCAGAAGTCCAATATTTATCTTCTTCATAAATTATCCAACATTGGATGATTAAATCCCAAATCCCAAATAGTAGGGAATAGCAGGGACTTGCCCCGATGGACATCGGGGAGTACAAGGAATAGCAGGGAGTAGCAGGGGCAACAATTCTCTGACTAAATTCCAATGTCTCAAATTCCAAAAGGGAAAATTTCTTCGTGTAATTCGTGTAATTCGTGGTTCAAATCCCAATTTAATTCCTTCGACAGGCTCAGGGCAAGCTTTTGCAATTTACATTTTGCATTTTGCAATTTACAATTTCTTCAATACCCTCCTGATCCCCCGGACTGCTTGTTTGATCCGCTGCTCGTTTTCCACCAAGGCAAAACGGATATACTGATCACCATATTCCCCAAAGCCCACCCCGGGGGAGGTTGCCACCTTGCCCTCCTGAAGAAGAAGCTTGGAAAACTCCAGAGAGCCCAGGGATTGGAACTTCTCCGGAATCTTTCCCCAGACAAACATCGTGGCCTTTGGCCTCTCAATCACCCACCCACCCATCTCTAAACCATTAATCAGGGCATCCCTCCTGCTCTGATAGGTACTTGCAATCTCATGAACACAACTATCGGGCCCTTTCAGGGCAACAATGGCAGCAATCTGAATAGGTTGAAAAACTCCGTAATCGAGGTAGCTCTTAATTCGGGCGAGGGCCCTGATTATATGTGAGTTCCCGACGGCAAAGCCCACTCGCCAGCCGGGCATACTATATCCCTTAGAGAGGGAAAAAAATTCTACTCCGACCTCCTTTGCTCCCGCAACCTCCAGAAAGCTGGGAGCCCGATAGCCGTCAAATACCAGGTCGGCGTAGGCCAGATCGTGGATAACCAAGATATTGTTTTCTCGGGCAAAATCCACTATCTTACGAAAAAAATCCAGATCCACTACCATAGTAGTAGGGTTATGAGGAAAAGAAATAATCAGTAGCTTCGGTCGAGGCCAGGTCTGTTTTGTTGCGGTTAGCAGATCCTCAAAAAAGTCCCTGTCCGGCGAGAGGGGGATGCTGCGCAGGTCACCTCCGGCAATTACTACGCAATAGGCATGGATGGGATAGGTGGGATTGGGCACAAATACCACATCACCGAGGCCGATAATTGCTAAAGCCATATGGGCGAGTCCCTCCTTAGCCCCGATGGTGACAATTGCCTCTTCCTCCGGATCAAGCTCCACTTCGTATCTGCGATTATACCACTCACAGATAGCCAGTCGCAGCTTATAGATCCCGCGCGAGGCAGAGTAGCGGTAATTGCGAGGATTATCAGCCGCCTCCTTAAGCTTATCTACAATATGACGGGGTGTGGGCAGATCCGGATTGCCCATTCCCAGATCAATGATGTCCTCCCCGGCCCGCCGGGCCTTGAGCTTCAGCTCATCGATTACTGAGAAAAGGTAAGGGGGAAGCCTTCCTATGCGATGAAATTCCTCCATAGCTTTAATTCGGACATAAGAGAAATATTCAGGGGCGCCCCTTTAGTGCCTGTCCTGAACCTGTCGGAATAATATCTAATGTCAAATGCCAAAGCTCAAAGTTCAAATGAAATCCAAAGTTCAAATGACAAAATAAAAGAAGAAAGGTTCTTTGACATTTAGTCATTTGACATTCATTTGACATTTGGATTTTGATATTTGGATTTAACGGATCTGGCACTCTACTTCGTTCAGCCTTCCCCTGGGGAAACCAATTATTTCCTTCGACAGTCCTCCAGCAGAACAACTGTTAGCCGATGGTTGCCAGCTCCAGTCTCCCCTTTTGCCGGTGCTTCAATACTGTCATTAAAATTCGATTCTCGGGCTGCTTAAGTTCCGGATCCTCGCGAATCAAATTAAAAGC
>JAUWWP010000344.1 GCA_030616835.1 Deltaproteobacteria bacterium
CCGAGACTGCTATTTCCGGTGACCCCCACCCAGAGAACTCGGGGCTTTCGCAAATTGGGGAAGGCCCCCACTTCTTTACTCTCCACCGTAAAGGGGCTAATACCCTCTGCCGCTGATTTCAAACAATTGGCCATATTGTCCACATCCCCTTCTTCGATATCCCCCAGAAACTTGAGGGTCAGATGGATGCCCGCCGGCTTAACCCAGCGGATATCCGCTCTTGAACTGCGGAGCCTCTCCTGAATCCCGGCAATTCCGTCTCTTATATCCGAGGTAAGCTCTACCGCAATGAAGCTGCGAATTCCGGCCATAGCGCTTAGTAATCCCCGTTAGAAGTTCACCCCCCGTAAGAAACCGAACGTTTATGGGGCTCACACAAGGTTTTGGTCCGCCTCTTGTCCTGAGCCTGTCGAAGGAGAGGCGGATTTCTAACGGGGTAAAATTTTATGGAAAGACAAAACCTTACTTGTTCAAAATAACCACAGTTTCGAAATAAAGTCAATCCTTTTTTCCTGCGGAAAATAGTAGGTAACCTGCTGTAGGTTGCCCGCTGATATAGGAGGGTAGGCAGGGTTCTTGCCTTGACTGAGCATGTCGAAGAGATGGGGGAAGTTCATATTATTTCCTCCCCATTGATGGGGGAGGAAAAAGGAGGGGGTGAAAAATCTATTTATTATCCCCCTCCCCTTTAAATCCCCTCCCACCAGGGGAGGGGAATATTAAATCTTACATACAATAAATCCTGTCCTGAGCCCTTCGACATGCTCAGGACAGGCCTTCCGAAGGAAATGTAAAGACCAATACTCCGTTTTATATTGACTTTAGCAAATTCAACAGTGGATAGGCGGGGCTTTCCAGCCCCGTCAGGAGGACTCCGGTTCGAAAACTTGAATTAGCGAGTTAATATAGGTATAATTTATTAAGTAACTAAAAGAGGAAGAATCATTGAAAAAATATAATAAATGCTCCCTTTGTAAAGGAAAAGTGATTGAGGAAAGGGTTACCGTGGATTACCGATGGGGAGGCAAGTTTTTAGCAGTTTTAGAAGATGTCCCCGCAGGGGTTTGTCAAAATTGTGGTGAGGAGTATTACCGCGCAGAAGTTGTAAAAGCAATGGAAAAATTGGCAAAGAGTAAAAAGAAATCGAAGGCGAAGATTATGGTTCCAATTTATAGCTTTAAAAAGGTAGCTTGAGCAGGCCCATATACTGTGATAAATGCAGGGGTGATATTATGTTGAGTAATTATACCGCCAAGTATACAAAAACAAGCTCTGGCTATATGGGACAATTAGTAGAGTGGCCCGAAGTAGTAACGGAAGGGAAGACTTTAGAAGACTGTAGGGAAATGCTTAAGGATGCTTTACACGAAATGGTATTAGCTTACCATCAACAAGGCAAAGAGATTCCTGTAGGTGGAGCCCTCTTAGAGCAAGTGCCAGTCGAGATTTGAAATGTCGGTAAAACGTCGTGACTTAATCAAGTATTTTGAGGAAAAAGGATTTTATTTGTTACGTGAAGCCTGTCCTGAGCCTGTCGAAGGAGTAAAAAACATTCTATTTACACAAACGACATAAAGACAATACCAATCAAAAGGCATCGCACTCTTGATAGAATAACTGCAAATGAATTATGCAAGCAAGCTGGATTGAAACCAAAATATTAATTAATAAAAATGCTTTTATTACATTTGCTCACCAATATTTACTATAAATCAGACAAATCCCAGCTCCCTACTTAATTCCCAGATATTCCATTGCCTCTCCCACCAGGTATAACGAGCCGGTTACCACAATGCATTCCTCCGGGAGTGCATCTGCCCGGGCCCGGGAGATGGCAGTGGGGAGATCATCGGTCACCACCACTTTTTTGCCCGAGTCCCTGAGCTCCATCTCGATCCGGTCCCTGGTCTCGAATCTCCCGGTCTTAGCCCGGGTAATGATAAACTCTTCCGCAAAGGGAAGAAGCTCCTGGATAATTCCAGCAATATCCTTGTCGGCCGCAATGCCAAGAACTACTATCGCCCGCCGGAAGCTCAATACCTCCTGGAGAGTATCCCGCAGTGCCCGGATTGAGGCAACATTATGGGCACCATCAAGAATCAGGTAAGGCTGGCGCTCCACTATCTGCACCCGACCCGGCCAGCTAAGCTCAGATAAACCTTGCCTTACTGTTTGGAAAGAAATGTCACCGATCTCCGGAGGCAATTGCTCGATGGCGGCAATGGCGGTTGCGGCATTTTCCACTTGATGGCGACCAAGAAGGGGAAGCCAGAGATGATCATAATGCTTAGCCGGGCTGTGGAGAGAAAATAGGCAGCCGATGTTGCTGATCTGGTGGATGGTGATTGAGACTGTCTCCTTGCTAGGATAGAGCTTTGCTTGCATCTTTTTGCAGCGGCGGCGAATCACTGCCATTGCCTCTGCTGGCTGGGAGGCAACAACCACCTTGCCCCCTTCCTTAATGATCTGCGCCTTCTCTTCCGCAATGGACTCAAGGGTATTGCCCAGAATATCAGTATGGTCGAAGCTTATCGGAGTAATCACTGAAATCAGGGGCTCGATCACATTGGTAGCATCGAATCTTCCTCCCAGTCCTACCTCAAGAATCGAAACTTCTGCCTCCTTTTCAGCAAAATAGCAGAAGGCCAGAACCGTCAATAGCTCGAAATAAGTGAGCTCCCCGAACTCAGTCGAGGCCTGAATACGATCAGCATGGGGCTTGATTGAGCTGATATGCTCTGCCAGCTCGTCCTCAGTGATCAGCAGGTCACTGATTTGAATCCGCTCCCGCAGTTCCACCAGATGAGGAGAGATAAACAGGCCGGTCTTATGCCCGGCAGCCTTCAGGATGGCGGCCAGAATAGCTGCGGTTGAGCCTTTCCCCTTGGTTCCGGCAATATGAATGGCCTTGATCTTACGCTGGGGGTGACCAAGCCGGCCGCAGAGCTCCTCCACCCGCCTCAGATTCATGGAGGAGCCATTGTAAGGGTAACGAAGGGCGCGCTCATAGTTGGTAAATCCATCAAGGTAGGCAACGGCTTCTTTGTAGGTAAGACTATTCATACTAAACGCAGATTATGCGCGAAAATACAAATTAGTAATGTAAAAATTAAAAATTAAATATTAAAATTACAAATTAAAACTTAAAAATATTAAGACATTAAGCCTTCGTGGCCTTTACGACTGAGTAAGCCTTTTACATTTTGATATGTCATTTTGATTTTTGCATTTTGATATTTGATATTGCGGTAATTGCCCTCCTACATTACCGCATTATTTAAGTTGATCTCACCCAAGCTTTCCTATCGCCTCCCCACGCACAGTCTTACGGAATGCTTCGCTTTCCTTTACTAATTCCGTCTGGTTCGAATCGGTTATCAGCTTAACTACCGGGAGGTTGTCGTCGAATAGCTTAAGACATTTATCAATGATGGGCTTATTCAGGTTACTATTTCTTAGATAAGAATAACTCCAATTGCTGACCAGTTGAAAAACCTCTTCCTTGCCACCTTTAAGAAAGGCATCGGCAAGAATTGAGATGACAGCCGTATTGGCAGACATGCAGGCGATATCTGCAGCCCGGATGGCGTAGCTATTGCCGTTAAAGGAGATGGCCACTCCCCCATTCTC
>JAUWWP010000585.1 GCA_030616835.1 Deltaproteobacteria bacterium
AAGCCTTCGGTATAAATCCGGCGGGAAAAGAATCGTAGTTTTTTTATCAAGTCGTTCCATAAAACACCCCTTTCAAAGCATCCATATATGGATATGGATAATATATAACTTTTTTACCCCTCTGTCAATTATAAAGTCAATTGCCCAAACCAAGACTCAAGTGAATTGCCCGGTCCACATTGAACATCATCTCCGGAGAGAGTCTGCCAACCCTTTTGGCCAGGCGCATTTTATCTACAGTTCGGATCTGATCCAGAAGAATCTTGGAGTCCTCCTCTAAGCCCGCAGCCCCTTTGGGAATCGCTACCTCAAAAGGATAAATCTTAGATAGTCCCTTTGAAGTAATTGGAGCAACAATTACTCGATCTGAATGTTCATTCCCAATATCATTCGAGATAATAAAAGCGGGCCTGGTTTTATTTATCTCGGAGCCTATCGCCGGATCTAACTGCACCCAGTAAATATCACCCCGTTTAGGATATGACATTATTTATTCCCAATCTTCAGCCAAGATTGAATCCCAATCCTCGTTAAGAGACCTTCTCTCTCGGCGGGTGGCAAGATAGCCCTCCTTCATCCTTTTACTCAACATCCTGTTCTCTTCCTCCTCAAGTTTCTCCCTCAGAAGCTGATTGATAAATTCACTGAGCTTCCTTTTCGCAGCGAGCGACTTAAACTTCTCATAGAGGGCATCCTCGATGATGATGGTAGTTCTCATTGCAGTAACCTCCCTTTGTATGTATGATTTGCTCTATGATTTATTCTACGACTTATTTTATGATTTAGCAAGCTAATCCACAACAAATGATGTGGTCAAAGCTTCAGTTAGTCACATAATGATGCCAGGATTTTCTTGAGACCCGTTTACTCCGGGAGGTAGAGAAAGCGACCGCTAAGGGGTTTTTTCAGCAGCGGGCTCCTGTTTCAGGTCGTCCAACTTTGGGGCTAATTTGCGGAGCTTATACTGGGAGACCAGGAATATAGTTTCATCTCCTTCCTTTTTGACATAGGTCAGAGATTTATCCTTCTCCTTACCTACCAAAAGCACCTTCTTCGAGCCACCGACGAGCACGGCGGTGAAGCTTGATTGCGGTCGGGAAGATAGCTTGGATTTTTTAAGTGCCCCTTCGTCGGCAAATTCCTGCGCCCGCAGCGAAGAGAAGGTCATTAAAAGGGAATCCACCTCTTTTCCCCGGGCCGGGGATTTCACCGGCTTATGGATCTCCCAGGTGCCTT
>JAUWWP010000109.1 GCA_030616835.1 Deltaproteobacteria bacterium
AGGGAGGATTCCCCCGAAAAGACAGGTATCGCCATTACCGAATTAAAGAGATTGATCAGGCAGATGACTACGGAATGATGAAAGAAGTTCTTTCCCGAAAGTACCGGGAGGTGGAAGAGATGGAGTTCCCGGATATGCTAATTGTCGATGGGGGAAAAGGGCAACTCAACATTGCCTTATCCGTGCTCCGGGAAATGAAAGTCGAGGGCCTGGATGTTATCAGCCTGGCTAAGAGGTCAAAAGATGAGCTTCCGGTGGCTCCCCAATTGAGGGGTAGACTAAAAAATAAAGGAGAGGAGAAGATCTATCTACCCAATAAAAAGAATCCGATAATTCTGCCAAGGAATTCCCCTGCCCTTCTCCTTCTTCAGCGAATCCGGGACGAGGCCCACCGATTTGCCATTACCTACCATAGGAAGCTGCGTGGCAAAAAGAGGCTTCGCTCGCCCCTGGAGGATATCCCGGGGGTGGGGGAGGCAAGGAAAAGACGCCTCCTCCGACATTTTGGAAGCTTAAAGAAAATTAAGGAGGCATCGCTAAAGGACCTGGAGCAGGCCCCCGGGATCAAAAAGGAGTTAGCAAAAAATATATACGATTTCTTTCATCAAGTATAAAAATCCTGGGAATCCTAAATCTTTCCCTTATATCCGAATTGCAGGTAAGTAAAGTCTTCTTGAATATCTCCCAATTCTTTGATAAATTAGAAACTGATATAGTACTTACTCCAATATCTTTAGAGAAATTTTAAGATGCCTTATGAAATTTAGTGAATTAGTTAGACTCTTAGAGAAAAATGGCTTTCGTCTCATTAAAGAAAAAGGTTCAATACGGTATTATGAAAAACCTGGCTGGGAGCGATTAATTAGAATTGATTATCACGGGTCGAGAGAGGTCCCTACCGGTACTATGCAGGCAATTCTAAAAGCAGCCGGTTTGAAAGAAAGGAGAGATTCTTAAAATGGTTAATCTCAAGTATTCCTTGATAATAGAAGCAACGGAAGATCCAGAGTTTTTTGCATTCTATTCTCCCGAATTGGAAGGATTCACTGGCGTGGGCAATTCAGTAGAAGACTGCATATATAAGGCGCGCTGGGGAATGCTGGAACATATAAATTTACTGAAGGAAAAAGGGCTTCCGATTCCTCAGGAGAATAAAAATCCTACCATACTGATACAGAATGAAAAACAGCTAAAGGCTGCTGGGTAGAAATTAGCCTTTAGTGGACTTCGGGTCCAAAGGTGGGAAGGTGGTAAGTAATGCCGAGGGAAATAAGGTTTTCCGTATAATCAGTAGGCTCATCCTTAAAAATATCGGGAAGATTTGTCTTAACCAGGGTCAATTCATAATCCAATCTAAGAGTCCAGCTATCAAGAAAATGCCAGTAATAACCTACCGCAATCTTGTTCAGTCCATCCTTTCTCCCAGAATGAATGGGATCATCGTTTTTATCATTTGAGGTAGTAAACTTCCGGAACTCAAATTCTCCCTCAACCCCCAGACCCATCTCTTTGTCGAGAAGATCCTCTAAATCATAGACGGCCCCGAAGGAGAAAGCCTGCCCGTCATAAGATATATCTGTTTCTACCGTGGGGGAGTAAGCCGGCGCCATAATGTAACTGTAGCCAACAATCAATTTTAAAGATTCTATCTTCTCCACTCCTAGGGTGAATTCAATAATGTTAAATGTCTGATCCCTCTCATCAAAAATCCCCCCATAATCCCGGGCCTCCCAGCGGTAAGTTAAGCTGGTAAGTAGCCACTTGCGAAACGCCTGTTCCCACCCGACAGAAAAAGAGTTGAGTCGGTAAGAGGCCTCTTTATACTGGCCATCTTCTGAGTCATAAAGCTGCCGGAAGTAGAATGAAGGTATGAAGTTAAAATTCCCGCTTAGGGTAGTGTCCCTTAAGACCTGCTGTCGGGCCGAGAAGCTAATATGGGAGTAGTTCTTGATCGAGTTGGATGAATAAATTGAGTAATAGTAGCCCAGCTTAAGCTCCGTTAGCTTTTCCCCCAAGAGCTCTTTCTTCATCAGGAGATCAATCCGGGGAATGATAATAAAATCGCCTACTGATTCAATCTCAAATTGACCGGAAGAGCTATCGAAGTCCTTTCGGTCTTTTGAAGAAAGCTGAATTATGTTGCTATCATACCCGCAATTGAGTTGGGTAGAAATCTGAAATGCCTTACGGGCTCCCGGTTTCTCCGAAACTTCTTTTTCCCTGACTACCGGTGGCTTCTTTTTCGGCGCCGCTAAGGGTTTCTTTACTTCTTTTGGTTTAGCTAAGGGCTTCTTTACCTTCTTTGGCTTAGCTGGAGTTACAACCTTTTTCTTTTCAACTGCCGGGAGACTCTTCACCGGTTTGGCCAATGGTGCTTTCGCTAAGTGCACCGCCGCCGAGAGATCGGAGAGTAAGTAAAACTTTACCTTATGTTCTCCGGGAGGGATCTCGATCCTGACGATAGTGCCCACCGAAGGTAAAAGATCACTGGATTCAGGGTAGCTAACCTTCTTAGAAGGGTTCCACTCAAGTTTATGGGTGGAATAGTGTTGTTGATCTCGGTAGATCCTTAACTCCCCGGTCTTTTTTGCCATCAGATTCTTCATATCGAAGTTAAGACGAACATTTGCTTTTAGCAGTACTGGCCCAGTAGCCTTAATGATAAGGGGTGAGGAAGCTGAGAGAAAGAGACAGGTATATCTTTTTTCGCCTTTGGCCAGAATGAGCTTTCGACTTTTAGTAAGGATACGAACCGAGGGAGATTTGGGTCTCACAGCACGCTGGGCCAGGCTTACTCCGGGAAGACCTCCGATTAAGAAAGGTAAGAGAACGATAAGGGTGAAAAATAGGTGTAAAAAAGTCTTTTCATTGAGATTCATTCTGAAAGGCCTATAAAGATTCATCCCTAAGGTCTAAAACTTTTTGCCGGAAAGGCGCTCTATAATGAATCGGGCAGATTCAAATCCAGCCTTGATCATCTCTACATTTAATCCCCCCCGGTAATATCCAAGTATATGAAGGTTCTCGTAAACCGTATTAAAAGCGGAGAAGACCTTTCCATCTCTGGAAGAATATTTATTCAAAGCCTTTTGGTATTCCACAATCGAAGTAGGAAGCTTATCTGCTGGAAGCCCTGCCGTGAGAAGAAAGCCATCTATCGCCTTTAGCACAGCCAAATAGCCCATACTGGAGGCCTCCTGAACAGGCTTGGGGTCCTGATATCGGTTATATTTTATATTGGTTCTTTTTAAAGCCATCTTGGCGTTTTTGTAAAATCGATGCGATTCCTGGAAATACCTTCCCGAATCTAATATATTTTTATTTCTCTTCATGGTACTAATTTATTATTGACTATATGATAAAGAAGCAGATGTATTCTTTCTGAGCTCGCGGAAACCCCCAAGATGCAGACAATAAGGCTTATCCTGAAAGATTCATCCCGATGGGCTAAACCTTTTTGCCGGAAAGGTGCTCTACAATGAATCGGGCAGATTCAAATCCAGCCTTGATCATCTCAACGCTCATACCACGGCGATAATATCCAAATATATGGAGGTTCTCATAAACAGTATTAAAAGCAGAGAATAGCTTCCCATCTTTGGAAGAGTATTTATTCAAAGCCTTTTGGTATTCCACAATCGAAGCAGGAAGCTTATCTGCTGGAAGCCCTGCCGTGAGAAGAAAGCCATCTATCGCCTTTAAAACTGCCAAATACCCCATCCCTGAAGCCTCCTGAACAGGTTTGGGGTCTTGATATCGGTTATATTTTATATTGGTTCTTTTTAAAGCCATCTTGGCGTTTTTGTAAAATCGATGTGATTCCTGGAAATACCTTCCCGAATCTAATATATTCTTATTTCTCTTCATGAAGCTAATTTATTTATATTCCTTTCAAAAGTAAATGTCAAGAAAATCGGGGTGGAATTTCCTGAGTTTTTCCTCTCCAATTCATCCTTCCTTGTCCTGAACTTGTCGCAGGGCCTGCCGAAGGATCTGAAATAATTAAAGGATAGTCGGGGCTTTCCAGCCCCGCTAACAAGATTCGAATGAAGTAAATACCGGGGCTGGAAAGCCCCGACTATCCAATTTAGAACTTATAGGATTTTTTAAGGAAAATCCAGAAATCCAGGCTTGATATTATTTTCAATCTGTGAGATTATTCAAAAAAGATAGGAAAATCTGGTTTTATATCCAGGTCATACCAAGATGGATGATTCGCTTGATAAATATTTAAAGGCCCTGGAGCTCAATCCAAAAGATCTGACTGCCTTAGGTGCACTGGAGGACATCTATTCCCAGGAGAAAAGATGGGAAGATCTGGTGAAGATCCTTGGGGTTGAAGCCGAGGTGGTTCAGGAAAGTGCTTTAGCAACCTACTTTCTTTTCCAGCAGGCAAGGACCTTCGCTGAAAATTTAGGTGATACCCAAAGGGCAATTGCATCCTACCTCAAGGCCCTGGAATTGGATCCCATCAATCTGATTATTATCCAGGCCCTGGAAGACATGTATTTGAAAGAGGGGCTAATCGAATCTCTCACGCTCATCCTGGAGGGTCAGGCTTCACTGACCGAGGATCGAGGACAGGCAGTATCCTGCCTTCTGCGGGTAGGAAGGCTCTGGGAGGAAAAGGGCGGGAAAGTGGACAAGGCAATTGAAGCCTATCAAAAGGCCTTAGAACTTGATCCGCCCAACTTACTGACATTGAGGGTTCTGGAAAGGATCCTTTTTACTTGCCAGAAATGGGAAAAACTCTTAAGTGTCCTTCTGAGGGAAGCGGGAGAAGTGAAGGATCCGAGGAAGGCTATCCAGCTTTATCTTACCCACTCCCGGATCCTGGAGAGAAAATTATCTGACAAAGACAGAGCTATCCAAAGCTACCACAGAGTTCTGGAGCTGGAGCCCCAATGCCTTCCGGCAATGAAGGCCCTGGAAGATCTATATACTCAGCAGGAAAGCTGGGAGGAGCTGGTCGGGATTTTACAAAGGCAGGTTGAAGCCATCACCGACCCTACCTCTCTCACTACCCTTCTCAATCTAAAAATGGCCGGGATCTACGAAGAGAAGCTTCTCCAGGAAGAAAAGGCCAGGGAAAGCTACAATCTTATCCTAAAGAACGATCCTGAGAATCTCTACGCCCTATGGGCTCTGGAAGAAAGGTTTTTAACCGAGGGGAATTGGAGTGCTTTGATCGAGCTTTATCAGAAGGAGGCGGAGATCTGCCAGGATCCCCGGCTGAAAGTCGCTCTGCATTTTGAGATAGCTCAGATCCAAGAGCTAATGCTTTCTCAGGAGGAAGAAGCAATCGATGCCTACTGCCGAGTCTTAAGCATAGAGCCTGCCCATCGCCCGGCATTCTCAGCTCTGGTGCAGATCTATCTCCGACAGGAGAGATGGAAGGAGGTATTGGAGCTCTACCGCCAGTTAGCTACCTTTACCGATGATAACCGGATAAAGCTCGCCTTTTCCTTTAAAATGGGAAAGTTCCATGAGCAGAGGCTAAAAGAAGTTGATAAGGCTATTGGTAGCTTTTCCTCAATTCTGGAGCTCGAACCAAATAACTACCTCACTTTGGGAAGCCTGGGGGAAATATACTCCCAGGGGGAAAGGTGGGAAGAGCTTATCAATGTTTACGAAAGGATGGCGGAGGCAAGCGGTGAAATTCAATGGAAATTATCCTTCTATCTCCGGGTAGCCGGTATCTGGGATGAGAAGCTTCTCCAGGAAGACAAAGCTATCGAAACCTACTGGAAGCTCCTGGGAATCGACCCCCAGAACCGCTCTGCCCTGAAGAGCTTAAGAAATCTGTATGAAAAGAGGCAGGAATGGGAGAGGCTAATCGAAGTTTGCCAGAAGGAGGTTGAGATCGTTACCGATCCCCAGGAGGCGATTGCCCTTCATCTCAAGCTGGGTAATATCCGGGAGGAGAAACTTGACCAGAAAGAAGAAGCCGCCTTAAGCTTCAGGGGGGCCTGGGAGCTGGAGCCGGAGAATACTGAGGCAATGACTGCCCTGGATCGGCTTTATACCCAATTAGAGCGCTGGGAAGATCTGGTAGCGGTTCTGGAAGGAGAGCTTAAGGTTGCCCCGGATCCTCCTTCCCAGCTCCAGTTGCACCTGCGCATCGGAGAGACCTGGGAGGAAAGGCTTGAGCGAAAGGAGGAGGCCATTTTAAGCTTCCGGAAAGCCTGGGAGATAGAGCCCGAGAATATGAAAGCAATGCTCTCTCTGGACCGGCTATATACCCAGACTGAACGCTGGGACAATTTGGTTCAGGTTCTGGAAGGAGAGGAAAAGGTTATCACTGAAACCTCAGAGCTCATCAATCTCGACTTACGGATGGGGAAGATCTGGGATGAAAGACTCGAACAGAAGGAGAAGGCAGTTGAGAGTTACCAGCGGGGTCTTGATCTTGATCCCCGAAATCTGCTCGCCCTGGAGGCCTTGATCAAGCTCTATCAACAAATGGAGAGATGGGAGGAGCTAATAAATACTTATCAGCTTAAAGAGGAGGCAGTTGAGGAGCCTTCCAGGAAAGCTGAAATTCAGTTCCAGATAGGAAAGATCCTGGAAGAGAATCTGAAGGACGAGGATAAGGCGAAAGATCATTACGAAAGCTCCTGGAAGCTGGATCCAACCGCCATCCCTCCCCTCCAGGCCTTACATAATATCTATAAAAAGGCTGAAGCATGGGAATCAGTTATCAGTACCCTGGAAAGGGAAGAGGGAATCAATCCTGACCCCGGGAGAAAGACCGATATTTTCCAGGAGATTGGTGAAATTAAGGAAGACCGGCTCTCCCGGGAAGAGGAGGCTATCCAGGATTACCAGAAGGCCCTGGACTGCACTCCCACTTTTATTCCAGCACTGGAGAGGTCAAGTCAGGCCCTGTTTAGACTTCAGCGGTGGGAGGAATCCCGGGATAAGCTCCAGAAAGTGATCGAGCTGGAGAAGGCCCCGGAAAAGCTGGTGCATCATTATTTAACTCTGGGAAAGGTCGCCGAACAGGGCTTTGAAGATTTAGATCAGGCAATGCGGTGGTATGAAGAGGCCCTGAAGCTGGACCCCACCAATATGCCAACTTTGGAGGCAGTAGGTGCGATCTATGTCAAAAAAGAGCAGTGGGATAAGTTGATTACTAATTACGAGCAGGTAATCAAGCTTATTCCCCGGGAGGAGGCCAGCAAGGCAGTTCCTTTGTACCTGAAATTAGGCGAGGTTTACTCGGATAGGCTTCCCAATCTGGAAAAGGCAATAGCCCAGTACAGCAATGTTATTCGATTGGAAAGGGATCATCTTGAGGCCCATAAGTCTCTGGCCGGCCTTTACGGAAAGAATCGCCAGTATCTTAATGAATATGTAAAGGAGCACTACAAACTCCTGCAACTGGATCCCCTCCGGATAGAATCCTACCGGGCTTTGGGAAAACGCTTTAATGAACAGAAAAACCATGATAAATCCTATTGTATTTATAGCATCCTTCATCTGCTCAAGGCCCAGGAGAAGGCGGATAAACTTATCTATGAAGCCTATAAGAAGAGCCTTCCCCGGGAATCTAAAAGGGTCATCGAAAATGAGACCTGGGAGAATCTCCTGGTCCATTCGGAAGAGAAAAGCTTCCTTCGGGAGA
>JAUWWP010000283.1 GCA_030616835.1 Deltaproteobacteria bacterium
GCGGCGAGTGAATCCACCACATCCGCCAGTCCGACCACCCACACCCCGCTTGAATTATAAATCGCGCTGCCCGTGGTGAGATCTCGCCCCTTTTCCATCGGGCCCTCTACCAGCGCGCTCATAAGCGCAATCGGATGCAATTCTTCGTGGGCGCGATCATATAATCTCTCGGCATCCACACTCTCATCTATCATGAACTTTAACTGTGATAAAAAGGCATCCTCGAGCTGAGCAAAATTTTCAAATTGCCCAAGATGTCCGTTTTTCGGGCCGACCTGAAGACCGGAGAGGATATGAATCCCACCATTGAGAGTAAGCTCGAGCACCGCGGCCAGATTAAGCAGAATCGCCCCGGTCATCGGATAGCTTTTGCCCGGCACGGCGGTCTCGACGCATCCGATCACCCCGTAATCCCTCGCGTCCCCGAGGGTCGCGCCCTTGGCCGTCAATGCCTGGATAATCGCTTCATCATTATAAAGCGCAGGTGTCGCCCCGGTGGAGCGAACCACCTCCAGCACCTTCTGATACCAAAGCTTCGGTGAGGCAGCATGAAACCGGGCATCAACATTCGGCTCCCGCAGCCGGAGCAGATCAATCGCTCTGAGCATGAGGTAGCTTAAGGTATTGGTGCTGTCTTCGCCCGATGGATTAATGCCGCTCAGGGTAATAGACTGGTTATTGGCGGCGCCGCCGAAAAGCGACTGGGCGGCGGTCGGGACCAGCGGGGTGTGATCGTTGGTTTTAATATAGAAGCACATGATCAGCTCTAAGGCACGCTCTAAATCCAGCTTTCCGTTCTCCAGATCTCGCTGATAATAGGGCAGTAAGTATTGATCCATTCGGCCGAAGCTCAACGCCATATCCGAATTTTCCTGCTGCAGGGCAACATGGGTGATCCAGATTCCCTCGAGTGCTTCCCAGAAAGTTTCAGCCGGCTCGGCCGGAACTCGAGACAATATCCTGGCCAATTCAAGCAACTCGGCCTTCCGCTTCGGGTTTGGCTCCGCTTCAGCCAATTGGGCGCATTTTTTTGAATAATTAGTGGCAAACTCAATCATGCCATTCGATACAATCTCAACGGCCTGGTAAAATTCCCGTTTCGCTTTTGCCTCGTCCCCGATGCCTGAAATCCGTTCGCCCTTTTCTCGCGCCAACTCGCCGATCCGGTTGAACCCCAGCTCAATCGCCGCCGGGTAATTGGGGATTAGATGAGTCACACCAACGGGAAGAGCAACTAAATAAAAGACCATCCTCTCCATCAGCTTGAGTGAATGCGCATACCCGAAACGCTTCTTCGTCCACTCATTAATATTTTTTTCCCGGAAATAAGGAAAATCCGGAAGCTGAACTCCTCAATCGCCTCATCGCTGACTTTAACCGGGTGCGGTTTCCGGTAAGGCAGTTTAATCAAATCGGGCCAGATGACAGTGGCTTGAAATTCCGGAAACATCAGGCAACCGAGCCGGTGCTCAGTGGTTGAGCCGACGATAAGTTCCTCCGGGAAAATGACGGGCTCAAGATTGGCCAGGATGTAACGCAGGGAATCCGCCTGGCGAAAAAGCGGGCGCTCAAGGTCAAACCCGTTCTTTTCGAAATAGTCCACCAGGAGTTTTGAGCGAGTCAGGGCCACCTCTGGCTGGCACCTTAAAATTGTCTCCCGCAGCCCCCTTACTCCGGGGAAATCCTCGAGCTTGAAGGAGAAAATCTCATCGATAAACTCGCTCTCAAATTCTTTCGGCTTTACGCCCTCCAGTTGAGTAGACATCTTTAACAACCTCCCTTCTCCCCCTTTGAAAGAGTGGGGGATTTTCATCTTTACCCCCATATTTTTTAGAAGTGTAGCGGGCAGGTCTCAACTCGATCATTGCGCCCCAGCCGCCAGCAGCTCGGCAATATGCATTACTCGCACATTACTGCCCTGCCTGCTCAGGTAGCCTTTGATCTGGATGAGGCAGCCGGGGTCGCAGAGCACAACGGTGTCCGCCCCGGACTCTCCTATGCTCTCCGCCTTCCTCCTGGCCATGGCCGCGGAGACCTCGGGGAATTTGAGCGAGAAGATGCCGCCGAAACCGCAGCAGCGCTCCGAGTCCTGCATCTCCACGAGCTCCACTCCGGCAACTGCCCGGATCAGTGCCCGGGGCTCCTCCTTAATTCCGAGTTCCCGGTTTAAGTGGCAGGAGTCATGGTAGGCGACCCGCCCGGAAAAGGATGCGCCCAGGTCGGTTACGCCAAGGCGCTGAACGAGAAACTCGGTCAGCTCGAAGGTGCGCTCGCCGATAGCGCGTGCCTTTTCGAGGTCGCTCTGATTGTCAGCGAAGAGGCGCTGGTAGTGGTTTCTTACCATGGATACGCATGATCCCGAGGGCGATACTATTAATTCACTGTCCTCGAAGGCCCGGAGGAACTGCCGGGCCACCCGGCGGGCGTCCTCCCAGTGTCCTGCGTTGAAGGCGGGCTGGCCGCAGCAGGTCTGGTCTTCGGGATAGGAGAGCTCAAGGCCCAGTCGCTCGAGCAAGCGGGCCGTGGCTTCCCCTATCTCCGGAAGCAGGGTGTCGGCCAGACATGGTATGAAAAGGGAAACGCGCATGATTGACGCCTTGATATTATTTGCAGTTAGTGTAATATATCATAAAATCCGAAGGAAAGGAATAGAATCCATGGAACAATCACAGGGGAACTTCAGGGAGCGGGTAAGACGGGCCGCGAGTGAGCCTTCGGTGGAGGCCAGGTTCAGGATGGGCGCCCAGATGTTCGGGGCGATTAGGAAGTTCCGGATCGACGAGCTCGGCAACTTCGAGGAACTCCGCCAAAAGTTTAGTGAGATCAAAGATACCGTTTTCTCGGAACATGACGGCTTTATCACCCGGCTCCGGAGGGAGGTTGAATCCCTGGGCGGCAAGGTCCACCTGGCGGAGGACGCTGAAGAGGCCTGCCGCATCATCTGCGGGATCGCTCGTGACGCCGGGGTCAAGATTGCGGTCAAGGCAAAGTCCATGACTTCGGAGGAAGTGGAGCTTAATCCGGCCCTCCAGGCCGGGGGAATCGAGGTGTGGGAGACCGATTTAGGGGAATTTATTATCCAGCTCGCCAATGAGCGCCCCTACCACATCGTGGGCCCGGCTCTTCACAAGACCAAGGAAGAGATCGCTCAGCTCTTTGCCGAAAAGCTCGGCACGGAGCTTACTGACAACCCGCAGGAGCTTACCAAAATAGCCCGCGAGTTCCTGCGGGAAAAGTTCCTCTCCGCCGACATGGGGATAACCGGCGCCAACGCCTTGGTGGCCGAGAACGGGGCCTTGATCCTTGTCGAGAACGAGGGCAATATCCGCCTGACTACTACCTTGCCCCGGATCCACGTAGCCCTGGTCGGGATCGAGAAGATTATCCCCACCATGACCGACCTCACCGTTCTTCTCAAACTTCTACCCAGAAGCGCCACCGGGCAGAAGATGAGCGGATACGTATCCGTGCTCCGGGGCCCCGGGAGGGAGGACGAGCGCGACGGCGCCGGCGAGTTCCACTTGGTGCTTCTGGATAACGGCAGGTCCCGGATGCGCGCCGACCCCGTGCTCCGGGAGGCCCTCAAGTGCATCCGATGTGGTGCCTGCCTCAATGCCTGCCCGGTCTACCAGCATATCGGCGGCCATGCATACGGCTCGGTGTATTCCGGTCCCATTGGAGCCATGATCACCCAGACCCTTTCATCTTCGGACGACTCGTGGCTTCTGCCCTTTGCCAGCTCCCTGTGCGGGGAGTGCACCGAGGTCTGCCCGGCCAAAATCCCGATCCACAAGATCCTACTCGAGCTCCGCCAGCGTTCGGCCGAGGGCGCGGATGCTCGCAGCTCCCTAACGGAACGGGCGGCCTTCCGGGCATGGAGCGAGTTCTGGAAGAGACCCATCGGGTACCTGCTCTCTACCCGAGCTGCCGCGGCCCTGGGACGGCTTATGGCCCGGGACAATATGATTCGCAAACTACCGCCACCAGGGAATGCCTGGACGGGGAAACGCGATTTCCCGGCGCCCGCTGCGAGATCATTTCACGAGAGGTGGCGCAATCGCACTCCGGCATCTCCCGCGGGGCCGGGGAGGCCAATCGAAGAAGATAAAGCTACCCAAGTTGCTCAAGCCAAGGCCGAGCAGGCCGATAAATCAGGCACCAGGGAGC
>JAUWWP010000316.1 GCA_030616835.1 Deltaproteobacteria bacterium
ATCTTTGGCAGAGGGGTCCGGAAGGTTTTAAAAAATTCCTCTATCTTTCGAGCAGAATTAGCCCGGTGTAGCTCAATCTGATCCTTTGCCCGGGTAATCGCTGAAGCCAATCTATTAATATCCACTGGCTTCAAGAGGTAATCCAGGGCAAAGGTTTCAAAGGCCTTAAGGGCATAGCGATCATAGGCAGTAATAAAAATGATATAGGGGCAACCTTCCATCTCTCTTAGCAACCGGGAAACCTCGAGCCCATCCAGACCGGGCATCTGAATATCCAGAAATACCACATCAGGACGCTCTTTGGTTATCGACTCGATTGCCCCAATCCCGCTGTCTGCCTCTCCTACCACCTCGACCCCTCCTATCCGGGAGATAAGATAGGTAATCTCCTCACGGGCAAGAGGCTCATCATCAACCACCAGGGCTCTTATCATTGTGACTCCTTGGGAAAGAATAAGGTTACCTCGGTACCATTAGTAGGATCACTCTTAATATCAAATCTGTATTTATGGGAGTAGGCTGCCTGTAAACGCTCCTCAACATTACGTAGCCCAACCCCCCTGGTTTTGATCCGGTCCAGATCGGAAGCGTCTATACCGATACCATTATCGCTAATAGTTATTTCCGCACCATCTACTGTTTTCCGGGCAGTGATCTTTATCTCTCCCTGATCAAGCTTGGGGGCAATCCCGTGCTTGATAGAATTTTCGATTATCGGTTGCAGAACCATCCCCGGAACCAGCAATTTCCCCACTGAGTTATCAATCTCCTTTGTTATCCGCAGCTTATTGCCAAGGCGGATCTGTTCTATCGAAAGGTAGTCATCAATAAACTCAAGCTCCTTCTTCAAAGGGATCAGCCCTTCACTCTCGTCAAAGAGCCTTCTTAACAGCCCGGAAAGCTTGAGAATGACTGATCTGCCCTGCTCTGGATTGACCCTTACTAAGGTGGAGATGGTATTTAAGGTATTAAAAAGAAAGTGAGGTCTGATCTGGCTGCGCAGGGCCTCCAGTTTCGCCTCCGCTGCCCGGGCATTGCTTTCGATCAATTTTTGCTCGGTGCGGGCATTGCTCCATATCTTCAGCGGTATCCCGATGCAGGCTGCCGTACTGAGTAAGATCAGGAGATCTATCAGGACATTATTGCTGGCAAGAGAGAATACCAATCCGGTGAAGCGTCCTAATCCCATTCGGAGACAGTCCAGAATCACGCAGGCCAAGAGGGGATAGAGCTGCCAGTGAACCTTCTTCTCAGCCTTCCTCCGCTTCACGGCTTGATAGATCACTACCAGGGGAAGGGGAGGAAAGTCAAGAGGATCTACCTCCTTTGGTCTTCTATTATATAGAATTCCTCCCAAAATCCCATAGAGAATTCCCAGAGGCAGGGCCAGGTACTCGCCGGCCGTAAATGCAACTGAGCCCAGAAGGATGCCAACAAAAACCCCGGGAGCCATCCCCTCGATCATTCCGATCATCACCGTTCCGGCAAGGCTTATATCCGCGGCCTGGTAACCAAGCATAAGTCGGGAGATCAATCCAATTGCCAGAAGCACTCCCATAGTTAGCGAGAAGGCCGCTTTCTCCCGGGGGGTCTTCTTTTCAATCAGAAGCAGCCGCTTGAAGGATTTGTTCATCATCAGGATCGAGGCCAGGCAGGCAATAATTCCCAGCTTGAACGAGATCGTAAATAGAATGGTCTGAATTTCGTTGAGATTCATAGGTTACTGTCCCCGAAAAACCTTAAATAATCATAGCAGAAAACCAGGAAACAAGCAAGGCCCCTGATTTTTTGCTTTAGGGTTGCATACAAAATTTCGGCATAATTAAGCAGGATAGCCGGGGCTTTCCAGCCCCGGTATTTAGTCCGCCTCTCCTTCGACATGACTCAGGATAGGTGGTGGGAGTGGAGGAAAAGGAGAGAGATATTTCTGTTATTACCCCAAATTACCCCTTTCCAAAATCACCTCTCCCCTGCCGTGTCCTGAGGAGAGAAGCGTCTCGAAGGAGGGGAGAGGACTTGACCTTCGTAACTAATATAGCGAAGTAGGTTTAGGTGAGGGGGATCTTAATCTAAAATCTACAATCTATTACAATTGCCCCTGGCAATTCTTGTTGATAATTCCGGCAGAATAGAATAAGATAAAGCAAGCTGGGGAACAGTTTCCGGACGAGCAGTTTACTTAGTTGAAAAAGCTCGAAGCAAAAATCAAGAAAAACCTGGAAGCGCTGGGATATGGGAAGTAAATCCTTTACATTCAATGTCCTTGTTGAAGCCATTCGCGATATTCACCATAGCCTTTCCGCTCAGACCGCTAAAGCAGTAAACATCAGCCTGACTTTGCGTAACTGGTTGATCGGGGCATATATTGCTGAATATGAACTTCGCGGATCGGATCGGGCGACTTATGGGGACAGCCTACTTACAGAACTTGCAAAGCATCTGACGGGCCTCAAGGTCAGTAACTGCAACCGCCGCCAGCTCTACCGCTACCTGCGCTTCTATCGCCTTTATCCCGAGATTGTGGGGACACTGTCCACACAATTAAAGGAGCTGTTACCCGCCGGGAGTCATGCGGTTGAGAAAGTGGGGACAGCGTCCCCACAATTGCAAATACCTCCGGATCAACTCATCCATCGGCTTTCATACAGCCATTTGGAACTCATTGTCGACCTCGATAATAATCTCAAGCGCACCTTCTACGAAATCGAGTGCATCCGTAGCAATTGGTCAGTACGCGACCTAAAGCGGCAGGTTGCCAGTTTATACTTCGAGCGGTCCGGTCTTTCCAAAGACAAGAAGAAGCTGGCTGAGCTGGTAAGGAAAGGCACTGTTACTGAAACCTCAGCCCTGGATATCCGCGACCCTTATGTGTTTGAGTTTCTCGGTCTCAAACCCAAAGAAGTGATGGGAGAGTCGGACCTGGAGGATTCACTGTTGGATAAACTCCAGGACTTTTTACTTGAACTGGGACGTGGTTTCTGTTTTGAGGCTCGGCAGAAGCGCATCCTGATCGGCGGCAAATATTACTTTGTAGATTTGGTGTTTTATCATCGTATTCTGAGGTGTCATGTGTTGATAGAACTGAAGGTGGATGAATTTACCCACGAGTATCTTGGTCAGCTCAATACCTATGTCAGTTGGTATAGGGAGAACGAAATGGCGGAAGGTGATAATCCGCCGCTAGGAATTCTACTTTGCACCCGGAAGAACCATGCGCTGGTAAAATATGCTCTGGCGGGAATAGGTAACCGGCTCTTCGTTTCCCGGTACCAGCTTGAACTGCCGAAAAAGGAAGAAATCGAACGGTTCCTGGAAGCGGAGCTAAAAGAACAGAAGGCACTGGTATCTAGAAAAGGAACCAGGCAAACCAGGCAAGGATGTAAAGACTAAGTTTATTGACGAATAACCCGGTAATTCCCTTATTTAGTACTCTGAACTCTGAACTTTGCACTTTGCACTTTGAACTTACTATGTGAGGGGGAACATAACCGAGTAACGAAAGACGAAACGAGCAGCGCAACCGCAACCGAATAACGCCTGTCCGCCATCTTGTCCTCCGTAGCTCCCGGCCTTCGTAGTCCTTCGTAGCTTTCAGCGGAGTAGGACGTAGTAGGCTTAGCGTAGGAGGAAGCTTTAGCGAAGTAGGATTTGACATTTGGACTTAGGATTTTATTTGTTATTTGGATTTTGACATTTGTCATTTGTAACCGGTATCGGTGATCTACCAGCAACAATCTATTATATAAGAATATTCGGATTTGGCAGTGATTAGATAAAATAACGCAACAAGTAAACAAAGTGGTATTTTCCATTGCTTCTAACCGAGAAAAAACAGCCTTTTGTAAC
>JAUWWP010000326.1 GCA_030616835.1 Deltaproteobacteria bacterium
GGTATTCCAAGGGATGCGACAGCTCTTTTTATCCTCAACTTGCTCGAAGGCTTTCTGAAGCAAGACAAGTTGGTTTTAGAATTGCCTGGGAAATTAGCGATTGTTGAACCTGGGCGTATCAGAATTCGAAAAGGTTAACAGAGTGCCCAACTTCACATAAGACAATATAAAAGGTTCGCAATAGTCAGGGTTTGACCCTGATTCCTTCTGGGGCATTTCATTTTTTGCTACGCAATTTTCATCAGTTTCAGGATCTTGCCGCTCTGATCCAGAGCCTGGGTTTGTTCCGTGGCCTTACTCAGGTCCTTGATCTTGTCCAGGTTCGCCCGGATGTCTTCGGCGCTGATCGCCTTTTCAGTTCCGAGGAACACCCCTTCTCCTTCTACATATGCCACCCGGCTGAAGTAGCCACCGCCGACCGAGAAGATCATCCCGGTCTCCTCGCACTGCTCCGAGCACAGGTAGGCGACCAGGGGGGAGACATACTCGGGCTTGAGCGCCTCGAGCAGGTTCGGGGGCATTACCTGGGCGGTAAGGCGCGAGCCGGCTATCGGAGCGATGGTGTTGACCTTTATGTTGTATTTGGCCCCCTCGAACTTAAGCACATTGGCCAGCCCCACGATCCCCATCTTGGCTGCGCCGTAGTTGGTCTGACCGAAATTCCCGTAAAGCCCGGCGCCTGAAGTGGTCATGACGATGCGCCCGTAGCCTTTCTCGCGCATAATCGGAAAGACCGCCTTGGTCATGTTGCGGCTGCCGTTGAGGTGAACATCAAGCACAAGCTTCCAGTCCAGGTCGCTCTGCTTCATGAAGCTTATGTCCCGGAGGATACCGGCGTTGTTGACCAGGATATCCACCGTGCCGAAGGAGTCCACTGCGGTCTTGACGACCTTCTCGCCCTCGAGCACGCTGTTGAAATCAGGAACCGCCTCTCCGCCGGCATCCTTGATCTCCTTGCAGACCTGATCGGCCATGGTCGTTCCCGAACCGGTGCCGTCGGTAGCGCCGCCCAGGTCGTTTACCACCACCCTGGCCCCACGCGCGGCAAGGAGCAAGGCGTGGGTCCGGCCCAATCCTCCTCCAGCCCCGGTGACGATTGCAACCTTGCCATCAAAACGAATCTCTGCCATGTCTCATTCCTCCTTGTAAGTGTTAAAGTTTCCTCAACTTCTTTCTTTAAGTATGTCCCTATGGGGTATGGCTATAGTTGAAAATGGCTTCATTTTTCTCCTCCATGAATTTAGTTACCCATCTATACACTTCTTCTGCTATTTTTAATGCTTCCTCATATTCTTCCGTACTAACTGGTTCTCTTTCCCCAGGGTATCTTGTTTTTACTGCATAGTCAGTTAAATCAATCGCTTTCTTAATCTCTTCAGGTATTTCAATACCTGCTTCTGAAACCAGCTCTAAAAGTCTTGCAATAGAATGTATTGGTAGATATTCTTTATCAAGGCTGATAAGTAATGCCTTTATGGCTTTTTCTGCTGTTTGTTGACAGTCAAAACAAAGGTCTTCGTATAATATATCTTCTGAGGTTCTGCCTAATTTTGCTCTCTCCAAATTGCTCTTCGCCCTCCTCAGCCAATCCATTACAAACTCTTTATTTTTCATATACTACACTCCCGAATTTTGAAATCCCACTATAAATTAAAAACCACTTGTCCTTTAACTCATTAAATTTCTCTGGAGTCTGGACAATAATATCCACAGATGCTCCTACACCAAAAAGTTTTCGGTAAATCCTTTTTGCAAGTTTTCCTTCATGTTTAATATCTTTTTTCAGAACACATATATCATAGTCACTCCACTCTTTATTTTTACCTTTCGCTCTTGAGCCAAATAAAATAATCTTATCAGGGTCAACTTCTTCAACAATTCTTTCTATTATTTCTTTTATCTTTTCATCCATCAGAATAACCTTCTCGGCACAGTTGTATCTTTTATCTCGCTTATTATCTTTTTAGGAACAATTTCAATTTTCATAAGTTCAACTGTTAATAACTGCATTGATCAGGAAACTTCACTTCGCGCTAAATCGAGCTAAAGGGTTTGGCCGACTTGATCTTCTTTAGTCCTGACCTGAATGCCTTAAGGTTCAATTCAAGATTATCCCCGGAGATTATCTGCGGGATCACCGTCTCAAAGGCCTTGACCTTGACCGGGATCAACCCGGAGCCGGCCAGAGCCCCAACCATAACGATATTGGCGGCTACCATCTCTCCCAGCTCTTCCGCAAGTTTGGTTGCCTCGATTACCTGAAGGGTCTCTACCAGTCCACTGATTGCCTTCAGCACCTCCTCTACCGGGGGATAACTGGACTCCCCGGAGAGAACTCCAATGGGGTAATTAGGTCGGGGGTTGAGGATAACTTTGGTCCCGGGATTGCCGAAATCACCAATTACCCGCAGCGTTTCAATTGGCTCCAGGCCCACGATGATATCGGCTTTACCCTCCGGGATCACCGGACCATACTGGGTCTCCCGGGAGATCCGGATATGACTCATGACTGCCCCCCCTCTCTGGGTGGCCCCGTAGGTCTCTCCCATGGTTACCTGATAGCCATCGCTGATCGTTGCGGTGGCCACTATCTGCGAAGCGAGGACATTTCCCTGACCTCCCACCCCGGCGATGATCAAATTCAATGGGTCCTTTTTAATCGGCATTGTTATCCCCCTCACCCTTACCCTCTCCCCACAAAAGGGGAGAGGGGATAATGTCAAATGTCAAAGCTTAAATATTATATAAGCGCAAATGACAAAATCCAAATGACAAATGAATGTCAAATGAATAAATGTCAATCCTTCGACAAGCTCAGGACAAGAAGATTTTTCTTCTTTTATTTTGTAATTTGAACTTTGGATTTCATTTGAACTTTGAGCTTTGGCATTTGGATTTATTGGATTTGTTATTTTGCTTCGCTCAGCCTTCCCCTGGGGGAAGTAATTATTATGTCCGAATCAGAGTTACTCCCCCTCGACAATAATTGCTCCCTGGGAGCAAAGATCTGCGCACACTCCACAGCCGCTGCATACCAGCTCATCAATCATAGCCTTCTTTGCCTCCGGATCCCAGATTATCCCGGGACAATTGAAGACCCGGCTGCAGAAGCGGGCGCAGCCGCAGTCATCGCTAATACACTTTTCAGGATCAACGTAGACCTTCGGCTTCTTCTTTCCCTTGAGCTCCAGGGTAGTACATTTCCGGCGGAAGATCATTACCCCGGTTCCTTCACTCTGAAGAAGCTCATAAAGATTCTCGACTGCCTCATCGATCGCAAAGGGGTCACAGCTCCGTACCTCTGCCCCAATGGCCCGACAGATCTCCTCAATGCTAACTACCGGTACCGCCTGGCCCCGGGCATCAACCCCGGTGCCTGGATGCGGCTGAAAACCGGTCATGGCGGTGGCACTGTTGTCAAGAATTATATAGGTAATATTGGCCCGATTATACCTGGCATTGATCAAGGCGGGAATGCAGGCATGAAAGAAGGTTGAATCACCGGAGATTGTGATAACCGGCCGGTTGAGGCCAAACCGCTGGAGATTGCCCAGACCGGTGGCCAAGCCGATTCCTGCCCCCATGCAGTGCAGGGTCTTTGATTGAAAATATCCGGCCGGGCCGACCCCGAGTGAGTAGCATCCAATATCGCCGGTTACCAGTCCATCTCGCCCGTCCAGTTTCAGGGCAGTCTTGATCGCCCAGAAGGCAGGACGATGGGGGCAGCCGGCACAGAA
>JAUWWP010000556.1 GCA_030616835.1 Deltaproteobacteria bacterium
AAGTCATACAATTTTCGGGGAACATCCACCTGGCCATCAAGAAGTAGAGAAAGCGTAAGTTGAGGCGGGTCGGTATCGCTCACCGGCCCCTGGGTAACAATGCTCCACCTAACATCACCCCATATCCCGTTCCAGCTCTGGTCGTTTAGGTCCCAAACCTCAATATTGTAACTGGCTCCCTCCTGAATGGGGGAAGGAGAATCAAGATCGAGGGTAAGGGTATAACTATCGCTCCAGGTAAGGGTTCCTCCATAACTGCCCCCCCCAACCTCAGCCTCAACCACTTCATTCCCATAGGTATCCCTGATCTTCATCCGACCTCTGGTGGTATCCATTAGTTCATTGAAGGTGACCGTGATCTGGGTAAGGGTGGAGGAATCTACTAAGGTGGTCCCATCTGGATTCCTGGACCGGACCTGAGGTGCTGTGCAATCACCGGTGGTAAAGTTGAAGGGGAAGACACCGGTACCGGTTAAGGAATGTCCTGCCAGATCAGCGGCACCTGTTAAATCAACAGTGTAAGGGGTATTATCGGTTAGCAAATCAGGGGTAACAAATGTAACCGTGTCGTCTGAGCCCCAGTAAAAATCTCCACTCAGAGGCCCAACAGTACCACTGGATAATGAGAAGCCACTCTCCACCGAGCCCTTGTCCATATCCTCACTGAACTGGATTTCTATGTTTATCCCGGTACGCACATCGGTCCGGCCGTTTTCGGGCGTGGTGGAGACAACCCAGGGGTTCATAGTGTCCACCCAAAATGTGCTGGTTGCTATATCCGAATCATTGCTGCAAGAATCAGTGCATTTTGCCTCCAGCAGATGAGCCCCATGGGTTACCCCATAAAAAGTCGTAGTGCAGGTGTATGTCCAGGCCCCCCAATCCAGCCGCTGGCTACAGCTACCCTCAACACAGGTTATGTCGGTGTCTATCGTAGTGATGCTGAATATGCTCCCATCCGTTGGAGAGGTAATCGTCGGTGACTCCGGGGGTACATTATCGTAGGAATAATTTCCGGCCAGACTGCACGAGCCACCAGACGAAGTGGTTACCTGCACAATCATGTAATCCCCACCCGGAGCCACCACAACGACAAAGTTATCGCCCCAGGAATTAATTGTTGCGGTTACACTATCAAAGCTCACGCTACCCGAAATTGCCCCAAAACTTGTGCCGGTAATAGTCACCGAATCCCCGGGACATCCGGTAGTAGGGGTAGCACTGCTGATACTGCAAGCAGGAGGTTCCACGGGCACCGTTACCGAATCGCTTCCGGTATTTTCACAGTTGTCCGTCCCCCTGGCGTTAATAGTTAGGGAAGGCTGATTGACTCCAGTCAGGACCACCGCCCAGTTGCCGGTAGGATCAACCCCGGACGACTCGCTGTGACCCTGGTCAGAGGTAACTGTGACCGTAGTAATATCAGTATCCGCCGTCCCACCAACCAGTAGATCGCCGGCGGATATGGTTACCCCATCCCCCGGGTTGGTGATGCTTACATTGGCAGTGGTGTCAAGGGTTACATTGACCGCAGCCGGATCGGAAATATTACCGCAGTTGTCCGCTGCAACAGCATTATAGATGCGGGGAGCGAAACAGGATACATCTATTACTCGGAGTCCAGAACCGCCATCCGCCACATAGGCATAGCCCCCGG
>JAUWWP010000003.1 GCA_030616835.1 Deltaproteobacteria bacterium
CCCATTTTCGAAGCCATTTGGCGAATCGTATTAATAGCACGCTGAGTTGCGGATTCCGCCATAGCTGGCATAGTCTCCCCAATCGGTGCATAGTATGAAGGAATATCTCCACCCAAGATTGCCTTGCCCCGGGTTAAGAGTTCCTGCATACTTCCCGTCGCTGTAGGGTCATACTGATATGCTGGTGGAGTCGCTGGTTGATAAGTTGGAGCTTTAGATCCTTTACCCATTTTCTTTTCCTCCCTTTATTTTTTGGTTGACTTTACAACTCTAATATGCTACATTTACATTATCTAAAAGAGTAGCGGATTTTTTATGTTTAAACTCGGCGGTGAGTAGGGTTGAGTAACTTAACCGTTGCTCTTTTAGATACCCCAAAGCCGCCTTTAATATATGGAGGATGTTATGCCAAAAGCTCGTTTTGGAAAAGACAATCCTTTCTTTGGTAAACATCATACTGAGATAACTAAAAGAAAGATGCGAAAACCTAAGTCTGAAAAAGCTAAGAAAAGAGTTTCTGAAACCCGTATTAAAAATAAAATAGCTGAAGGTTCTAAAAATCCTAACTGGAAAGGTGGAAAAATTAAAAAGAATACTGGCTATATTTTTATCAAAAAAAGAAGTCATCCTTTTAGCGATAAACAAGGTTATATTCAGGAACATAGGCTTGTGGTTGAGAAGCAAATTGGCAGATACCTTTTGCCCGACGAGGCTACTCATCATCTTGGAAAGCGAGATGATAATAGACCACATATGCTTATGGCTTTTGTTAATAATTCTGCTCATACGAGATTTCATAAGAACCCTAATAATGTTAAACCCAAAGAAATTATCTTCGATGGACATAATCTCAAATCTCCTTTAACAACTTAAATTGGTTACTTATTCTTGTGATAAAAAGTTTATCTTTCGTTTCGTCAATTTTACGGTGCCAGGCCACAAATTCGCAAGTGGGATTTAGAGCAATAGCTTTTTTATACATTATCCTTAAGAATCCTGGTATCTTTGATACGGCCAGGGGGAAATATAAAACCTTTCCGTTCATATCGGGTGTTTCCGGAAGCTCATCCAATTTTAAGTCTTCTTTATTACACCGGAGCCATTCCGCAAAGCCATAAACCTTTCCTCTAATTATCACCCTGACGATTTGATTTCTGCGCCAGAGATATCGAATGTGTGAAAGCCACTGCTGAAGATTAGTCTGTGGGTATTGACCGCTTTGCTCCGCAAGAGCAGCCAGTTCTAATATTTGCTTAAACTCTGTTTTTTTAATTGACTTCATAATTTTAATATGATATACTTAATTTAGCTAACGGGATACAGATTTTTTGTTTAATCTGGGCAGTTAGTAAGGTTCGGGAATGTATCTGTATTCTCGTTAGCAACCTGAACGCTGCCCTTTTGATATGGAGAATATAATGCGAGATAAACTTGGTAGATTTAAAAAAGGTCATATTCCTTGGGACAAAAATAAAAAGCTTGATTATCTTCCACCTAAAATATTTAAGAAGGGGAATATTCCTTGGAATAAAGGCAAAAAGGGGTTGCAACATCATTCTGAAAAAGCTAAACAAAAAATAGGCCAGGCAGAGAAAGGCGAAAAAAATTCTAATTGGAAAGGCGGAAGATTTAAAGATGCTGATGGGTATATTCTTCTTCTTAAGCCCAAGCATCCTTTTATTGACCATCAAGGGTATATTCGAGAACATCGTCTTGTGGTTGAAAAACAAATAGGGCGCTATCTTATATCTACCGAAAAGTGCCATCACCTTGGCAAACGAGATGATAATAGACCGCATAGACTTATGGCATTTATCAATCAATCTATACATAAAAAGTTTGAGAAAGGCGGTAAAGTTAAGCCCTCTGAGATTATTTTTGATGGTCGTAAACTTCATTGATTTATTCATTTTATCACCACGAGCTAAGGGCAACTCTTTTCCAAGTATTGGTATCAACAGCAATATAGAAATAATTGTCGTCGTATTTGATAGTGTTTTTGATAGCTAACGCTGAAGCCGATGTAGGAGTCCCGCGCTCAATCTTTATTTGAAGGGACTTAATAATTTCTTTTAAGGCCGCTATGTCCTCTGGCCGATCAAGTCTTGTTATATGGTCGAGTTGTAACTGTTCCATTATTTCTTCTTAAGCTTCCTATATCTAATATAACTCGGCAATTCATTACTTAAACGCATTATATCTCGCTAATATCTCCGCCGCCGACATACATCTTCTTAAAATCCTGAAGCCATCTATTTTTCCATTAAAATAATATTCATCGCCTGAAACATCCCGTCCTATTGCAAATTCTGACCCAGTAGCCGCATTAACATCCCCGCTTTTACTATCGTCTGTATGTTCTTCAACACCATTGATGTAAATTTTTAAAGTATGAGAGGTTATATCATAAGTCATCACAACATAATAGAAATCCACGTGACCTAAAACTGTCGTGCAGATTACCTCAGCATTGCCAGTTCCGACCCTTAAGAAAGCCTTAATTTGATTATCTGTCTCGAGTTTAATATATCCGATTCCACTTGGCTCATTATCCATTAAAAATTGAGTTACATCTTCTGAATCCAATTTTACCCACATCTCAATCGAGATATTATCCATATCGCCGAAATTGGCACAATTTGCAGCATCTCTTTTGATATAATCATCAGTTCCGAGTAAACGCAAACAGGTCTTGGAGACTATCCCTGATTGTTCACCATATGCGGATACAATATCAAAATCATTTCCATAAACGCTTGAGTCTTTGAAAGTGGCCGCTGTGGCAGGGTCGTGATTATATCCTGCCAAAGCGAGGACACAACAGTTGTCGGGTTCGTAATATGCAGCAGTGATGCAAACAGCAGGGATGCTTTTACATTTGGCGCTTGAGTCTAAGGGACATAATTTATTCGCCGAAGGATTTACTGCTGCATGAATTCCGTCCACCTTATCAGCATCGTAAGTATCGCCAGAAACTCCTGTTCCTCCATTAGCTACTGGTAATATACCTTTAACCCTTGAAGTTAAATCAATGTCGCCTGCTTTTAATTTCGACCCCTCAATACCAGCAGCAGCCTTTATATCGTCATTGTCAATCTCATGATTGATGATATTGTTAAACTCGGCATTAAGATCGCTGGCGTATAATATCTCTGCCGTCCAGACTTTTACTCTTGACAGGTTCATAACTTATTCCTTATGGAGCTACCCAAGTGGGCACTCCGCTTACTATCTTTACAATATCTCCTTCGTTTGCCCCCGATAAATCTAATATAACAATAGGAAATTTTCCACTTCCATTCAAAGGAAATAACTTATTTGCCGATGCAGATACAGCAGCATGAATACCATCTACTTTATCGGCATCGTAAGAGTCGCCAGAAACGCCTGTTCCTCCGTTTGCCACTGGCAAAATGCCTTTGACTTTAGAAGTAAGGTCAATATCTGCATCTTTAAATTTTGATCCCTCAATGGCTGCATTTGAGGCAATGTCGGTGTTCTTAATCTCATGGTTTATAATATTGTCAAATTCGGCATTTAAATCGGAAGCATATAAAATTTCCGCAGTCCAAATTTTTATACGGCTAAGGTTCATTTATAGAGTGCCCTCCCCTCAATCTCTATACTGTTTATAACCGGCGACTCCCCTGTGTCAGCATGATATAACTTTATGTTTATAACCTTCCCGATAGCATCCAACGGGAATATTTTTTCATATACCGCAAATGGCGGTAAATCCAGAAGCACGCCGGTATCAAGCGAGTCCGTATCAAGCATAAATCCGCCTGTTACCGTCAGGGGAACTGCAAAGGCTCCTCTCTTTTTTGCTTTGTCTATCTCCCACCGGATCTCCAAAGTTCCCACCGAGCCTAAACATTCGACAAATAGTTTATCAAATCCTTTGGTCCAGTTCGGCAAATCGCAATGATGGTTCTTAGATTTATATTTGGCAATTAAATTTGCGCCGTCATGCGAGCCGTCGGAGGAATAATCCAAGCGATAGATCACTCCATCCGCTTTTGAGCTTCCGCCGTAAAGCTCGCCGGAATCCCCCGTCCCTATCCAGTGGGAGAGGCAATTAATATAGCGGTCTGGTTGCTCTTCCCATCCGCCCTGCAGGGTATCATACACCCAGCACTTGTAATTGTAGGCATACGCACCATCTGTGAAAAATAAATAATACTTATGATCCTTATAAACACCTAAGACATCCTTACAGTATGTTGAAGGAATAGCTTTAATTACCGATTCAATCTGTTCGGAGATAAGAGAAAATTTCGTGCCGTCGAACATATAAACACCCTCGGCAGCAAGATGGAACATTAACCCATCGCCTTGGGCAATAGAAAAAGGAGAAACGCACCCCGGGGCCCCAAGCATCATCTCCTCTCTTGTGTCAGGAAAATCCCACACCCTGAAAGCGCCTCTTTCTTTAAAGAAGACTATTGCGTTGCCGTAAGGCTCAAAAGCTTTTGTCTTTGCTGATTGCCTGCCTCCTACATCGTGCCATCCGGCATCGTCGGTAGTCGAGTAATCCTCAAAGTCCTCCAAGGCAGAGAAGAACTCTCTTGTCGTTTCAGTGGAGGTCTCGCATCCGGCGTGGCATCTGTTTTTATTATCGTGTTTAATGATTGCGCAATTCTCATCTGGCACATCACCAGGGGTAGTTATCTGAGAGCTATCATACTTCTTAAGCCCATCAGTAGGATTTGTAAAATAAGTATTTCCCTTATAAGTCAGAAAAGAACACCTCTTTGTAACAGAGAGAGTTGTTCCTCCCGTGATTAAACTCCATTCTCCTGTTGATTCATCCCGCACATAAGCATTACCATTACAGATGCCTATTAACTTTGTGCTACTATGTCTGTGCAACCCTGTAACCTTTGCGTCGTCTAAGCCCTGGTATGCCTTAAATGTCCAGTCGTCGCCTGATGTGTGGCCGGTGGTGGCATCGAAAGTAATTTTAATTCCGTAGATCAGTTCTACTGCTCCGGATACAATAGCCACGCCTTCGGCTTCCCAGGTTACCCCATCATCCAGAGACCATTTATAAGTATTGGGGGATCCAACGCCGTCAATCTCTATTTTGATATCGAAAGTCTCGTGAGCCGAATTCGTGCCGGAGGATGTTAGATCATCCAAACCCCCACCTCCGAATGCCTCCCCGGCTACCCTACCGGCAAGTCTGCCCAAGCCTAAGATCTTTTCCAATGCGCCGGCGGTAGTATTTCGCCAATTCTGCTTTATCCTGGCATTTCTATCGGGCATCTCGTCATCATCGGCCTTGAGGTCTACGCCCCCGCCGAAGTCCGAGATCCTCTTGTAGAATTTCTGCTGATTCTCTACCATTACAAACCATGCCTCGCTTTTATTTTCTGCCGTAGAAATGGATCGCCCTTCATAGACGATTTTTCCTCATCCTCCGGATAAAGCTCATTCTTCATCGCCGTCATCCTTGCCGTATATTCGGCAAGCGCAAGCTCCTTCGTGGCAAACTGTCCCTTGCCGAACTTGGCCAGACCTATGGCATATAAAAGGGGAAGGTCATGATAAGGAACAAACTCCACCACGCCATCAAAAGGCTGATCGCCACTATTCGCCATATCTGTGGGCATATAAGAACAATACACCCCGATCGATTTTCCCGTCTCGGAAGGTTTGGGATAAAGTCCAATATACTTTCCCCTTTTGTAATAATACTTCGGAGTGCCACTATCGGCATTGCGCCACTTCGCCTTGGTGAAGTCCAGCTCATCTATCGTCACTGGATCAAGGCGCAGGCCGTCGTAGGTCACACCGCCCTGCCTATCTATCTCAAGGAAGCCCGTGAGGGTGGACAGGTCATATTCCTGCTGGTCTTTCACCGACGGAGTGTAACTGTATTTCTTTAGGCATTTAGTCTTTCGCGCCACATCCTTCTGCCCGTCGTTGAACCATCCGATGACCAAGGCGACATCCGATGTCTCCCAGGGAAACTCGGAAACCAAAGCATGAAATGAGACTTTGAGATTTAAAAGCGTCATTTTTAATCTCCTCTTATTAAGCGACTTTTACTTTCCAGGTAATCTGAAGAGTGTCTCCGCTCGCCACATTCAGGGCAGAGAAGGACTGCGATGCAAGCATTATGCCATCGGCGCCGTTAAATATCCCCGCCTCAGTCACCGCAAAACCGCTGGTGAAAGTGAAAGTGGTGACCCACTGACCGGTGTCGTTAGACACGGTAGTTGTCACCCTCGTGCCTGTTACATTTGCGCCGCTTCTTCTTTCGCCTCCGCCTGATGCTATCTCGCTCCCCAAGGCAGTGGTGGAAGGAGATCCTATGCCGATGGCGACATAGTCCCAGCCTGTTCCGCCCACATCTGCAACCATAAGGCCGGCAAGTTCCGCCTTTCCTACATCGGTTATGGTATTCTTAATGAGCCTGTCCTCTTTCAACCTTCTGTGCTTATCCCTAAGAACAAGGTGGATTTCTCCAATCATCTTTACCGTCTCCATAATCCCATCTCCTCTTTTTCTTGTTATTGTCCTTACTACCTGCCTGACTATTTTCGGTTTTCTTATCCTTGCCATTCCGGTTCCTCCTGTGATCCATCCATCCAGCTTGGTGCTGCAGGCGATGGCTCGCTCCATGAGGTCGGCGCCACACTTTTAGGATGCCAGAACTTTTTCTTTATTCTTGAGAAAATGTCTAATAAGCCGATGTCCTCATCCCGAATAACAATGCTGATAGCTTTCTGCGCCACCTCGGTCAAGGTAATAACCTCGGCCCAGATTCTGGTCATTGCCCTGATAAAAGATGGTTCGCTTAAAGTAACTGTCTCAGCAAAGGTCTTGGTCAACGCTACTACCCTTGAATAATCTTCGCTTAAAGATAATAGATCGCTGAGATTTCTTGCCATTCCCTTGCTCATTGATGGTTCGCTTAAAGTTAGCGTCTCGCTGTAGGTCTTAACTATATCTTCGTTGGTGAACATATTGTCAAAGTAGGCCGTATTGTCGGCGTCGGCATTAAGTATTGTGATAATGATTTGGTCTATTACGTCCTTGTCCGCATTTGCTACACCAGATATATCTATCTCTATCAGTTGCCAACTATCCGCCGTTAGCACATTTATAGTATATTCCGTCGTGGTTCCTCCTGAATCGTGAAATCCAATCTTAAAATTGCTTCCCATCCTTGAAGCATAAACATACAACTTGATTTTATCTATATTAGACAAATTCAGCGTCGGGTCAACTGTCCTTGTTAAAGTATCATTCAAAGAACCCGTCTGTTGTGCTATCACTTTAAGAGAATAAGTACCTTGTTGTATTATGGTATTTTCGGAATAGCATTGGAGATTTCCAGAATGATAAATCTTAAAAACTCCTCTGGCAGCCTTAGTTGACCAGCTCCCATTATGTCTCGTATTAACAGTATTTGGCGGCACCTCCCTCGATATGTTTGCTTTATAATAATTAGTAGTATCCCTTGCACCATCTCTTTGTAATACATAGTGGTATTTAGTTCCATTTGCTAAATGAGCAGGCGTAGAGAATGTAAAGGTATATTCCGTTCCACTTGTTGAAATATCGCCACCAGCAATATTATTTGAGGTAGCTATAGGAGTTCCATCTGGGTGGTCTGAACCGTCATCTCCTTCAATAGTCAAAAATACATTATCAGTTGGACTTTCTTTTTTGAAGAACCAAACTTTTATCTGGGGGCAGACTATATCAGCAGTAGGTTGGAATATCTCTCCTACCATTTCATAAGTTCCATCCGCACCATAAAACGAATACCAATCGACGGCGTCTGCTTGTTTATCGGTCTGCTGAAGGTGAATAATTGGAGTTGCATCACTACTCACATAAGCAGCCTGGGCTGCTGCAGGGGTAGGATATTCCATCAAGTCCAATATTTTCATTTACCTTCTTCTTTCCTTAATTTGACTATTTACCAACACCATTTTAAGTTAACTCGCGGTTAAAGAATTTGCGTGCATGTTCTCTTATGATTGTCTTTTGATATCATCAACTATCTTTTTAGTGCTATTGCTCTGTTTGGCTGCAAGTAAATTTTTAAGCTCTGCATTTTTATCTATGGCTTTCGCTTCTTTTACGGCTAATACAGTTTCCCGAAGAGCTCTCTTCCATTTAAAAAGAAACTTTACCAGAAATCCCATTGTGGCAGCCGGGGCCAAGATGAAACCGGCAATTAGAAGAAGAATTCCTAATATGCCTAAGCCTGAGATCCAATTACCTATTCTCTGCCCGAATGTTAATTTACGCGGAGTTTGCTCTAATCCCACATGGAGAGTTTTCTCACTTTCTTCGACTACCACTACTTTGTTGCCGACAACTACGGCCTTCGGAGTAGTCCTTGTGCGTTCACTCCAGCTATAAACTGTTTCCGGTTTCTTGGGAGTAGCCAAACGAGGAAGTCTTACTCCGGCGCATCCGGTTAATAACAAACACATTGCCAAAATTATAGGTATTCTTTTCATCTTTCACCTCCTATACTTTGCAATTTATCAATATTGCAAATCCCGCAATGCTTCCCAACAATATCAATATAGCCAATATAACCAAAACTCTCAAAGTCATCTATCCGAGCTCCTCTTCTCATAAAGCACTTTTTTCACTAATTCCGCCCATGCTTTTTGGAGTGATTTCTTTTTCTTACATTTGGGGCAAACTTCATCGCGGAATACTTTGAGTTTATCTATTACAGATTGCCTATAAGGTATATTGATGGGGAGTTTCATTATCCGCCACCTCTCATCAACGCCTGCACTATTAACCCCACGCTTAAAGAAGTGAGAGCGGTTATAACAATAGCAACAGGCCAAGAAGGTCTATTTAATCTCTTGTAAATAGAAGGCAAATGATTATCTTTGATGTCATCAACCTTCTCCTTTAAATGTTTAAACTCGCCACAGATATAAACCTCAAATAGCGTTTGCGGCTTGAAAGAGTTTTTTTGATTTTCCATTATGATTTCAGCGCCTTCCCTATTTTACTTACGCCTACCCGGTGAACTTCAATAGTGCGATTGGAGGTTTCTTCTTCCTTTCCAGTCTCGGCATCCTTGCTCTTATAATCATCTCTCGCACTTAGTTTACCCTCTATTACCATTCTCACCTGCTGGTCAAGCTCCGCATCCGCCAAGGGCGGCACAAACTTGGTCTGGATAGTAAAAGAAGGATAATGTTCTGATGGAGCAGTGGGGGCTTTTTCCAGCACAGACTCTGTCTTCTTCTCCAACTTAATCTCTTTTAAGGCGCTTACAATCTTTTTATTTCTGGTCATCATTCCTCCTTATTTTCCATAAACACTACACAACTCCCTGGATAAGTAGCTACAATTTTATTGCCTGCATTTATCAACTCATCTAAGTAAACAACCACGCCAGGTTCTCCCAGAACCCCCAGAACTCCGTTGTTGTAGTCGTGCCAAGCAATAATCTTCTTGGCCATTTTCAGGGCAAGCTCTGTATCATTCTTCACATGCGTATAGTCGTGATTAGCGTCAACAAATACCATATCATATTTCTCTGCCGGCACATATTTCATGCTATCGCAGAAAATCTGTTTTATCGGCTTTCCCCTGAAGAAAGAGCCATAAAAATTCTTCTCGCTCTGTGGATGCGCTTCGTGAATGCGCATATCACCTTTTGCGTCCATTGCCCCTCTTTTAGGTGAATTATATGTAATATTCATATCTTTGTGTATATCCAGCGTCGCAACCTTTTTTATATTTGGATGAGAATAAAACAACAGGGTTGTGCAACCTCTCCATGTTCCAAATTCAAAGACTGTTTTGATATTAAAGTATTCTATTAAACTAATTAGCGCTATATGATCTGCTATGACAGAGGGCCATATATCTGCATCTGGGTGTTCTTTGTGGAATTTCTCTACAAATTCTTTCGGTATTATGCGTTCTTTGGTTGCTATCATTCCCCGTATATCCTCTCCGCCCATATCTTCCCGTTCTTTTTCAGATACATACCCTGCTCGTCGATAACGAACTCGCAGTTGTGCTTTTTCTCAAACACCTCTTGGTCTCTCTTGAAACTTTCCTTAAAGCTTTTCTCGTAAGTTTCATCTATCTTTGCCGTCTTGGCCGTGGGATGCAGATGCTTTAAGATGGCATATTTCGCATACCTGTATCTCGGAGTTCCTTTATACCGCATCGCCAGATCCGTGTCGCCGAAGAAGTGAGTATATTCCGTCGAATAAAATTGACCATTGTTTAATTCCTTCAACACATCTTTGGATGTCAGAAAGTGCGTAGCGACAAATCCTCTTTGGATGGTGTCATTTAAAACTACAATGGCCTGCTTTCCGGTGTCGCAGAATTTCTGATAAGCAAATGAAAGCCAGCCTTTGCCAGCGACGGAGTTGTCCTCCGCGTTGACCACAATATTACCCCTCGCCACTTTGAGGCCTTCGTTTACGGCCCTGATAACTTCCTGGCGATTCTTTAGCAAAATTTTGCGATAGTCGCCATTAAATTTGTGATAGTTTTCCTCATCCCCGTCAAAGACTATAATTATTTCATAGTTCGGATAGACAGTGCTTTTCTTGATAGTCTCAAGACATGCCGCCAGCTCTGCTCCTCGATTGCGAGTAGGAATAATGACAGAAATAAGCTCGGGGTTCTCGAATGTCGGGATCACAGGCATCTCTCTGTGAAAGGTCCTGTAATCCTGCAGAGTATAAACGGCGCTTCCCACATGGCCTACCTCGAGTCTCGGCTCCGCCCATATCTTAAAGCCCGCCTCCTTTGCCTTCCCGCAGAAGTATAAATCCTCTCCCAGCTTCTGCGAAAAGTCAAACCAGGGTTTCTCTATCTTCTCAAAGACCTTTGTCTTTATCACCACAAAGCCCATGCCGATTCCGTCTACCTCAAATAGTTTATCTTCGGGAAAATGGCTACATGCTGCATATATTCCATTGGGTTGTTTCATACTAATATTTATGGTATAGGGCACACCTCTCTTTACGATGGGACAGCCGATAATATCTTTGTCATGTGCAATCAACCTGGAGACATAGTCGGCATTAAAAACTTGGTCGGCATCAATGAAGGCAAGATAGTCGGCCTTTTGTTTGATGGCGGTCTCGACCAGGTCGTTGCGGGCAAAGTTTATCACAGTGGTGGAGACGATATTGACCATCAGATCAATGGGGCCGGGATGGTGGACAAAGTTTAATAGAGACATAACGGTCTCTACACACATCCTATCCGCTACGGGAAGAGCAATAAGCACGGTAGGATGCTTTGGCCTAAACATCCTTCGCGGCGAAGGATTGGGCTTACCGTCAAAGAAATAGCGCTTTCCCATTGCGCTACCTCTTTCTGGTTTTCTTCTTTGGCTTTGGTTTTGCTGGTGCTGACGGTGTTGGTGCAGCAACAGCTTCTTCATGATAATCCATATTGAATCGCGGGTGTGCTCTCAGCATCTTGATTTCATCAGGATTGGCCGTCCTAAAAACACCGTTGGTAAATTGCGCAGAGAACCCCGGATCCATAATCTGCCGGCGGTTTATCAGCGTTATCTCAGCCGCCTTACAAACTACATTCAAATTTCCATGTCCGCTCTTAAACACTATCATCGTATCTCTCCTTATTTTGTTTTGTTTGTATGGGCTAAGGCCGAGAGTTCTTTAGGGATCCTCCCGGCCATAAGTTATCCATATGTCTGCCCACTGTCTATTATGAGTAGGCTGATACGCCTGTCATTATAGAGTGGGTTTTTTGGGATCGCAGCTCAAGACCCATCTCGGTGATGTACTGATCCTTCTCCTGATCCTCGTCGTTATCTTGGATGTTACGCTCAAGCTTGGTGTCCCTTCCTTTCAAGAAACGGAAAAAGAGGTTGTTCATATCCAGGAGAAACGCATATCCGCCAAAAGTTGTTCCGGTTAGGAGCTTATGCCGAATAATCTGAACTTCACCGTGGGCGCTTAAGTATTGCATAACAGATATACCGTAGGTTTTATCCTTCGGATACATGTTAAGCTTTCCTCTCGCCCAGTAATTGATGGCCGAAACCACCTTCGGTGAAGCGATCAGGACTTTCCTCGTCGAGCCATAGGTAAAGCCCGTCTCAAGGAATGTCTCAAAAGCACTCTCTGTCAGCGTGGTACTCACAGCAGTTATATTGGTAGCAATCCAACGCTGCACCCCTTGAGTCGTCCTCTTGGGATGAGTGCCAGTGGTGTCCTCATATCTCTCGCCAAAGAGAAGGGCCCGCTCCATCTGCACCTTATGTTCGATAAGTTTCTTAATCCGTAGATAATTAAGGTCGCCTCCGCCATATAGCTCGGATGCGTTCTCCGTCTCGGTTACCCCAAACGGAGTCTTAAATATCTGCAGATAGTTGTAGACCTTGGATACAGTGGTGGAGCGAAGCACAGGCGCGCCTGAGCCTTCCTCGTTTGCGTTGCCAAGTTTGAGCAGCGTAATGCTTGCGGTGATGATCGCCGCAGTAGAGCCTGCCCATCCTCTCTCAACTGTTATCGATTGCCCACTTGTTGTAGTGCAACGCAGGAGCTCATCACTCGCCTCAACCCTGATTATGTCACCCTCGAAGAAGTAACCGGTATTGGTCATCTTGATACTGGTCTGGGTTACGGTCGTAACTAAATCCTCAGTGGTGTCGCTCTGAGGAAGTAGCTCGTCCTCGAACCAGGTGATCTCAGGATTGATTGCCTGTTTCTTCTTGGCTTGAGATAAGATTTGCACCAGTGGTGCTGCGTCCGGCTGGAGCAGAAATATCTCGTCGGGAACATCAAGTTTGCGCCTTGCAACCTCAATGTCGCTGGTTCCACGCGTGCCGGATATCAGTGTCACACCGTGTGAGTTCAGTACCCACTTAGAATGTGACAAAATCCACTTTAGAAATCTCAATTCCTTCCCCTCCTTTCCCCCTAAGATTTTTGGCCTCAGATGAATACCCCTTTGGTCTTAGCGGCTTCGGCCATTCCCTCAAAGACCCCATCGGCCTTCTTGGTTTTCTTAGCACCTTTGCCGGGACGCTCCAGGGTTGTATCCTTTTCTTTGGCCGGTTTCTTATCTTCCTTCGGTTTAAGACTTTTTAAGACATTGGTCTTAACCAGAAGATAAGCTTGCTTCACTGCGCTCTCAGGATCGCTCTTGCGTTTCTCGGCGGGAATCTTCTTGATCTCCGCGGCGATAGCATCCTCATGCTCCTCGAAGAACTTCTCATCCTCCGAGTCGGAAGCTACCTTATCGACCATTGCGTCTAACTGCCTGTCGCTATAATCAGTCTCGAGAGGCTCAAACCTCTTATCGAAGTTCTTGTCCTCAAAAAGCTTAGTAGCGACAAGCATTGCGAGGCCCATTACAACACCGACAGGATCCTTGTCAAAGGAATCCATAAACTTCTCTCTGGATTCCTCCGGGGATAGTGCCGGTCCTGCTGCAGCCCCTGGTCGGGGTGCTTCCTCTTTGCCTGTGAGGATCTTCACGCCCTCCTTTAAGCCAGTGATTTTGCCGTCTGCATCAAAGTTGACATAGGCGGCGAGTTGATTACGATAATCAGATTTCATTTGATCTGAAGTAGTTTTAGATTTCTCTAACTCAGATGTCCACTTAAATAAATCTCCGACGGTCTTGAAACCTTTCGCCTCAACTACCTTTTTCATCTCCGGAGCAAGTTTTGAAGTATCTATCGGAGTGTTGGCGAAATCTGCATCTTTAATCTCCTGCTCTTTAGCCTCGACATCCTCCAGCGATGCATCCTCAGTAAGCCCAGCTTCTACTGCGCGCTTCTTCAGATCTTCCGCCTCAGCTTCTTGTTCCTTCGCGACGATTTCCTCCTCCGTTACCTCTCCCTCAAGACCTACTGCTTCTGCTCTTTCTTCAAGGCTTTTCTCGCCGGCTGCTGGTTTCTCCGCCGGCTTTTCCTCTTTCGGAAGTTCAACAACGCCGAAGGCATTTGCGTCTCGAAGATGAAGAGGAGTCGTGTCCTCTTTGGGTTTATCTTCTCCTCCGCGTGAATTTAGTATCCATCGCGAGTGCTGCTTAATCCAGTTCCACATCATTTCCTCCTTTTGGTTATAGCCCTACTTGCGCAGAGCTGCCAAAATGCGTTTATACTTGCGTCGCTTCACACGACGCGATCTATCTGGAAACAGTCTCCGCCGGGACTGTGTAATATTAGCGGTATCCCTTACGCCCTCTATCATTCTTCAGAATACTCCTTCTCCATATACTCGATGATGTTAATCTCTCTCATCGCGGTCTCCAGAGCCTCTTTGCTGTGGACAAAGTTTAAAATATCCTGGAGTGCTTTAACTTTCGCTCTCTGGGCCATAAGCTTTCTTACAATCTTCTCATTGGTTAAGTTATCAATAGATGTCGCGTGCCACGCCTTCTCCGCTTCCTCTATCCTGGCGCGGATATACGCCTCAATAATCTTCCATCCCTGATAGCGGGAAACAAACTGAAGTTTGCCCTGAAAATCTACAAAGTTCTGAAGTTCCTCTTTTCTGGTCATGTTATCCCCATCATCTCCGGCATCCTCGCCACTATCTCCTGGCCCCCCATTCCCATATTGGACATCCCTCGCGCCCCGCCCATCACCTGCTCTGTCTTAAGCAGAAGTTCATCCGCCCCGGGGATGGCGAATACATCCAGAAGTCTCTGTCTAATTTTGTATTGATCAAAATAAGGATCGTCTTTTGCTATTTCAAACAACTTTGCCATCTTCTCTTTCTCGCCTGCCAGGTCACTTGATGCAGTAATTTTTAAGATGAGTTTGCCTTGGATATCCCAAGGATTAAGTCGTTGGGGCTTACCATCCTTCATAATCATATATCCCTGTGGAAGCTTTTGCTGGTTGAGTTGCATAATCTGATTAAGCGCATTTTTAAACGGTCCCTTCTGGGCAAGCATGATCTTTAAGCTAAATCGCCTGAGCGCTGCCTGCTGAAGTTTGACAATCCCCGTTGCGGTTTCTTTTCTCTCCGGCGTCGCCCCTTGTGCGTATTCCCATGCTCCCGATACCCGTTCCATATCCTGGCGGGTCAAATCCTTCTCACTAAATGCCTCCCGGGGAATAGAAACCTGATCCAGGGGCTTGACCGTATTCAAATCATCCGACCAGATAAGACCGTAGGGCCGGGATACAAATTGATCCGCCTTTAAGCCTTTGTTTCTCAGAACAATATACATCCGGTTGAGAGCCTGGAACAGATTGTCAATTCTTAAGTTTTCCAGATCGTTTGCCTTATCCTGCAGAGCGGCCATAATTTCGCACTCGCCCATCGCCCAGAACTCTTTATCAAGCGGATAATCTTTGAGCATCTGGTATGTCTTCTGGAGATGGAAGAACGGATTGGAACGGACAGGTTTGATTACCACCTTCCTGTTGGCCACTGTGATAAAGCGGTCATCCTCCTGATACTCAAGAAGTTCGACGAGGTTTCTGGTTCTGTCACCCCCGGCATCTCCTACCGTCTCGCCCACCGAGGCGAGCTTATCAAAGTGCGGGGGAGTGCCGGTAAACTTTGTGCCCTTGAGCTGGTCGATATTTATGTAGGGCTTGGACTCATCGTCCACATCCGATTTCTCAAGGGCCTTGAGATAATCGAAGTCCACGATCTTGCGTTCAATCGTATACCGGCAGTCCTCAATATCCTCGCCGTAGGGATCGGGGAAGAAGTTCTCAAGCTGGACAGTATCAAGCACCGGATCGTTGTAAGCGAATCTCTTTTCTTCAACGATTTCTGAGCCAAGCACAATGCCAAAATAAGGATCTATATTCCACTTGCGATACCTGAACTCCTTCTCCTGTTTCCACCAGCCGATCTTGACGATGCCGTTGCCGTAGATGAGATGGTTTTTAATCCACATTACGATTACCTCAAAGTATCTCATTTTCTCAGAGATCTGCTGCTTCATCAGCTCGGTCATGTTCTCGGCATTCTGCGTTCTTGACTGATCGCCCACATTATCTATACTGAAGAAGTTCTCCCCACCAATTAAAGGCTCAATCAGCCAGGGACAAATAGACTCAATAATAGCAAATAAATAAGGTAGAAATAACTGCGACCTCCACCAGTAGTCGGTATCGAACTTGCGGTAGGCCCGGTAGTACTTGTAGTCCCTATCCCACTTATCCTCCTGGGACTTGCGGGCGTTCTCCGCAATCTTCATTCTGTTCACAACAAGATTTAATTGCTGTGTTTCGCTCAAACTTTGCGGTTCTTCGACCTCTATCATTTTGTCATAACTCCTTTGTTTTCCAACACTGCGACAGTCGGACTTTGGTCGGACTTTGGACAAACAAGATAAGATAAGATAAGATAAATATTAATATATTGGAACTTTTGCATTTTCTACCTTAATGCTCCCTTGATTTTCTTTAACTTCAACTTCTTTGGCGGGGTAACTGGAGATCCGCCTTTGAGTAATTGCTTAATTGCATTAAGAGCAAGCATTAGAGTTTCTCTACTAAAAGTTTTCGGTTTCTCTGCCATCTTATGCTTCCTTCATTGCTTTTTTAATCTTAGAATATCTGCGTGCTTTCTTTTTACCAGTAGGCTTCCATCCATGCTCTACTGCATTTAATAACGCCTCTTGGCTTTTAGCTTTCTGGTAAGTAGTATGTTTGGCCTTTACTCCCCCAGGAGTTGAAACTTGGTAACCAGCCACTTTCTTAACTTTGACTGGCATTATTTTGCCCCCTTCGGTTTGCCGAACGAATAACCTGGTTGCTTATCATCCGCATCTGATCGCCTTACAGGGCTGAATACATTAACTATAATATATTCAAGGGCGTTCATTAAATGCTCAAAGTATCCGTCTTTGAAGGGGATCTCTGTCCTTACCGGCCTGAACTCCTGGCCCTCCCGGATCATCGGATAATGATATCCCCCGAGAAATCCATCGATAAGTATGCGGCAGCTCTGGTCTATCATCAGCGCAGGCTTACCGTCAATTAAAGTGGTAAGCAGTCTCTCTATTATCTCCTTGCGGTCCCGGTAGGTGGATGTCTTTGAGATAACAGCAAATCCCTTATCGCGCAATATATCCTCAGAGGTTTTCTCGTCTTGGCTCTTGTCGCTTTTCTGTTTACCCGCAGGATCGCCGTAGTCTCTGCCGGCATAGTTGGGATAGTAAACATTAAGAGTTTGCTTCACTCCTTCTGCAAATTTATCAATAGTAATTTGGTTGCCCATAATTTCTTTTAGGATACATAAGTGTCCCTTAGCATCTAACTGAGCTACTACATGAGCCGGATGTTGCCAGCCGTAATCCCATCCCCGGAGCAGGGGCTTATGTGGATTTGCCACCAGATCCCTTTTGTGCAAGACTTCATCGAAGCCGTCATAGAACGGAGTGCCCTCTGGAATAAAGCCAGTCTCACCCTCGATGTATTTTCTCTTGGCGGCCCTGGGCATATTCTCGAGTGATCCCCGGTAGGATAACGGCAGGTTTTCCCAGTTCTCCCGGGTGGATACGCGCCACATCTCTACATCAGGATCATAGTCGCGAGATGTGGAATTGGTAAGTTGATTAAGCCAGTGGCTTTCGTTCGGAGCCTCGCCCTCCATCAGGATAATATTGATTACATTTGCTTGCCGGCATCTTCTCTTTAGAGCGTGATAAACTGCGAGGGTTAACTGGTAGGCCTCTGTAACTACGATAACTCCGAACTCCTGTGATCCCAAGCCACCCAAATCTTTTAAGCCGTTGAAGTATAACCTGGCCTGACCAATGTTATAGAAGTGATACTGCTCGCTTTTACTATTGATTAACTCCAATGGCAAGATCTCAAAAAACTTATCCATAATAGATAGCTTTAGATCCTTGAAATCCCACCGGCCCCATAAAATACGAAGCCCCGGGATCTCATTTAACATCTCGAGAACCGGGGCCATAAATGCGCGGGACTTCCCTGAGCCTACTCCGCCCTGCAGATAGAGAACAAAAATATGAGTCCGCATCTTTGCAGGCATCTTCCTGATCTTATCTATCCAATCCAGCACTTTCTGCTGAGTAGGATTAGGAAGGTTTGTCTGCTTTGTTTCTGGATCCACTCCGTACGGAGCGATTTGTAGAGTTAGCTCTGTATCCATAGACAATATTTATTATTGAGGGACGATTACCCTCGTGATTTTGTCTTGTGGCCAAAGCAACGATATGATCTAAAAACCTGGCAAAATTGCGGTTACCTGTTTGGGCAAAATCCTTTGTCATTTGCTTGCCGTCAATCTCTTCAAAGACTTCGGCAAGCTGTTCTTTGATACGAGTATATTTATTAACTGAACCTTCAGGTCTACCAGGATTACCAGGTAAAAAACCAGCTCTACCTTCTTTGTTATAAGGTCGTTTATCTGCGTTGTTAACGCTTACTTTTCTTTTCTTAAGAACCTTACTCTTTCTTCTACCCATGCCGCCCCCAATCCTTGCATTAACTTCGCCCTCGGATCCATAGTCCTAAACTTCGTAGTAACTTCCTGATCGTTTAATTCTGTAGCATGACAGTTAGCATCCACAACTTTTGCCTGGAATACAATATCTTTCATCACTATAAAGTATACTTTAGGAAAGAAAAGGATTACAACTTGTAGGGTTGGGACTCACCAATAACCTGAGTCTTTAGGAGAGCTTTCTCGGCGAGAGATTTGGCGTGGGCTAACCTGTTCTGTGCAATCTCAATTTGCCTCAATTTCCATATAATTCTTGTTCGTTCTTTAGAAGTTAAAAAGTCGGGCTTCAAAAGGCATTTAATAATAAAGTTACGCGGAAGATTTACATACACAAACTTATAAGGTAAAAGTTTCGGGATTCTCTTGCCGTGCTCCCATATCTTTTCCTCTTTTGATGTTGGTGATTTCTTTTGGGCTTGCGCAACAGAGACAAGGGACTGAAGCCTTTCCTGTTCATTTCTTCGCAGTCCTTTAATTGGCTACTCCTCTGAAGGCGATTTTTGCGGCCACAAAACACAATCTTTAACATATTCTTTCACGATATCTATTATAGGAATTTCTTTAGGATATACTTTGTAGTGCCACCCCTGGACTCCAATAGGACAATCTCCTTTAGCCTCACAGAATACATAGCATTCAGTAAAATCTGGCTTTATTAAAAATCTTACTTCAGTCATATCGTAACTTGCTTTACCCATTCTCTACCTCCTTTTTATCTTGAGAGGGGCTGACGACTGGGATTAACAGCGTCGTCCTGTGGTGTCGAGCCATCACCTATCAGCCATTTCATTGGGCGATTCAGTAGGGTTTCCTTTATCCCAGATACCTCTGATAGAGCGTGCACGGGCCTTAAGCGACAATCCTGTCCTACAAGACTGAAGTCCTCACCAGCTTTTGGTCGACCATTACAGGCTTCCAAAATTCGCCCAACCCTACGGTCGTTGACAGAGTCTTTGTAAGACAATTCACAGCCCCTCTCAAGCGTTAGAGTTTATCTAATTAATAATCCTAAATGTTAGACTTTCTTTTAGTCCATCCTTTACGACGAGCAACTACAAATATAACCATCTTTTGCGATTTCTTAAACGGCATTTTATCCACCTCCTCACCTTTTTCGCCATTATTTTATCTCCACCGCACAATGCCCGGGCTTCTGAAACCTATCAAACTTAGTCTTCAGATCGCAGGGATTGCACCGGCCAAAATCCACACAATGCTTAAACTCATCCGCTATCTCAAAATCCTCATCCGTTATCCTGCCACAGAAAATCCCTTGCTCGCCATATAAATCGTGATGACATCTAAATACTTCACCTGCCGGCCCGACAATAAGTTCCGTTGTCTTGCACTTCGCTTTCTTTGGAATGCCATTTAATCCTTCCGGATATTTATATGTGCCGTAGAGCTTGCCCTTTGAGAAACCCAGAAACTCTTTTGTCCGGAAGTCTATCTTCTCCTGCCAGCATCTGTCCTTCGCATAAATAATCGCATTTGACCACTGCTCATCCCGCTCCGGCTCGGGCGGAAGTATGCCCCACACTCCCACACTGAACTCATGTTTAATGAGATACTTGACCTTCTGGATGATGCCCTCGATCTCCATCCAGGGCCAGTGGTAGCTCACGCGGATTGAGGCATACGGAGCGAGGCGGGAGAAGCAGTTGGTCTTGACAGTCTTTACAAACTCCTCCACATCGAACTGCAGGTTGGTAAGCAAATCCACCTTTAAGTCCGGCTTGATGTGGTTCACGATATAATAGAAATCGCGATGCAGAGTCGGCTCGCCGCCAGTCAAGGTTATCGGAAGATCCGGCCTTAACTCTATGCGGTTCAACGCCTCTACCCACACCGCGCCGGACAATTCTTTTCTGTCCATTAAAAGATGATTCCGGCGTTCGTTGATACAATAGTGGCAATGCATATTGCACCTAAAAGTTAAAAAGGCAGTTAAGTAATTATAGGTTTCAGGAATCATTATCTTAGACATCTTCTTCCCCCAATCTATTTTGTCATAGTTTTTATCAAACTTACGCTTCTCCTCCGGCTCCAGCATATCCACCTTGCGCTTACTCATTGTTGTTTTCCTCAAACGCTGATCTGTGATCTATCTTGATGTCATTAAAATATCTTTCCCCGATTTTGTTAATCGCATTCTTATAGGCTATCCGTTCCTTGTTAAAATCTCTCACCAATAAAGCTCGGCGGCCTATTTCTGCCAGGGTAAACTTTCCCTCACCGCCTTTTCTTATCTCGTTCTCAAGCGCCCAGATTTTCTGGTTGACAATACCCAGCCTGTCGACGAGGTCGCCAAGCGATATCTCTACCCCCTGTCCCTTAAGCCCCCTAAATGATTTGCCTTTTTTGTTTTTCATTAGTTTTTCTAATAAATAATTTTACAGGAAATTCATGAAAGAACTTTGCTGCGTCACTCCAAAAATCATTTATTATCATCTCTTGATAGACTGAATCGCTTGTAAACTCACCCCAAATAAATTCATCATTATTGCTCACCCACCTCAATTTATTTTTCTTGAAAAACATAGCGGGTAAATCGTGGTCAACAACCTCATACTTTCCAAAATAAGGACTTTTATAGATTTCAAGCATTTCTTCATAAGAAGTCTTGCCTCCGGATAAAACATTAGAAGTGCCGTCTATAGGATAATACATAAGCGGAGCCGGTTCTTTATGATACATCAGCCATCCGTCATCCACTTTACTTAATGTCAGATAGTCGTATTTATCTTCTTTCGCTAATACAATCATTCTATGAGGAATCGCTTCGATGAATAGTTTTGCAAATTCTCTGTTGTCTTTAGGTCTTCTTAGAAAATCTTTTACTTTTTCAAAGCCCGTTTCATAAGAAACTCTAATTGTCGGGCAAACCAAAAGCTCTCCATGTTTTAATTTTTTAGCTAATTTGGCGAGCCCATTGCCAAAAATAGAGTCAGCAGAAGCCATAACTATAATTGATTTATTCTTGATTGATTCTCTCATTTGATCCTGCATGGCCAGATATAATTGATTCCTTTGGCCTTGTTTGGAAACTTCTGTTATCAACGAATCGTTAAACACTACCTTCAAACCTTTTTTATTTGCCGCAGGTAAGTAATTATCTTTCAAATATGGTGTATCTAACGGAGAACAATAAACATTGTGAACAACTCTACCGAATTTCATCATCTTTGGAATGTTAGATCTTAAAAACATAGAGCTGAGCCAGGTCGTTGTTAACATATTGGGATGTTCCATTCCATCTGAATGATAGAATGAAGTGAATATTTCTATTTTAATTTTTTTCACTCTATCTCCTCCAGCGATTTGCCAGGATCAAGCTTCGGCGTTATCTTCTGTGCAGGATTCACCATCACCTCACAGAGAACAGGCTTTTTAATCTTGCCAGCAAAACTTATATTCAAAACATCCTTGATATGCTCGTCTATCTTGGCGTGATCAAAGATTCTCATATAATATAATCCAAAAGCCCCGGCTATTTTCATAAAATCGGACATCCCCAATCCGTTGCTCGGTCCTGTGCCCGCGTGCCTACCCTCAAGCCATCTGTCCTGCGTCTGCCGGATGATTCCGTATCCACCGTTATTCATCACAAATATCTTGATCGGCAATTTATTGTAAGAGATAGTTTCTAACTCCTGAATGTTCATCATCATTCCACCGTCGCCGGTAATACAGATCACTTGGGCATCTGGCGCCGCATACTGCGCGCCTATTGAGGCCGGAAGTGCATATCCCATCGGTGAGTGGTTGAAGGCGCTGAATAATCTCTGCCTGTGCCTTATCCCATATCCCTGCATAGTCCAGGTTAAAGTAGCACCGGCATCAGTGATAATAATATCGCCGTCTTTTGTCGCCTTTGACAGCTCGTTCATAAACACATAGGGATTCACATAATCCTTCTGCTTGTAATACTCGTCAGGGCAGATAGGATACTGTTCTTTCCATTTCAATATCTGTCCAATCCATTCGCCTGACCAAAAAATCGAATCTGGTTTAATCTCCTGTAAAAACTCTTTCACATCAATGCAAACTTTTAGTTCGCTTCCTGTTCTTGGATACTTATCAAGCTCGGCCCTATCAATATCCACGATTATCTTCTTCGCCTTCGGCGCAAACTTTCTCCAATCAGGCCCGGCCATGTGAGTATCAAGCCGGCATCCCAGGCTGATAATTAAGTCAGCGTTCTGCACCGCAAGATTGCCATACTTTGTGGCGGACACTCCGAAAGTTCCGACAAGGCCGCGTGTCCCCTCAACAAACATATCCTTCGTGGCCCAGGTGGTAACAAAAGGAATGCCGGAACATAAGCGAAACTTCGCCAGCTCATCCTCTGCCTTAGCCATCCTCACACCATTGCCGACGATAAGAAGAGGTCTCTTGGCGCTTTCAATTAGATTAAATATCTGCTCTTTGTATATCATCTGGAATATCCACCAATACTGGTCCTGGCCTGCTCTCAAAAATATGGTAGATTATTCTTTGTAAAACACTCTCAAACCATATCTTCTCATAAGCCTTTGTGATCAAAAATGCTTCTTTCGTTATCGGCCCGACTATCTTTATTGTCTCTATCTCCTGAAATCCCAACTGCCGGACTTTGCTATCGCCTTTTAATCCTTTGGACACATACTGGCCGGTAATGTATAAAACCGGGATGCTGTCAAAGTATGCACAGGCGATTCCCTGAATTAGATTACAAGCACCAGGGCCGGATGTTGCGATGGCCACACCCAGCTTACCGCTTACTCGAGCATAAGCTTCGGCGGCGATAGCGGCACCCTGCTCATTCTCACACGGTATCAGTGTGAGATGAGGATGCAACTCGATACTATCTATTAGGTGCACCACACATCCGCCCTGGCCTGAGAAAACATGAGAAGTATAGTGGGACAAAAACTCGGCGATATAATCAGATACTTTCACTTAATTTCCCCCGCCCAGAGTTTGCATAAGATTGATAAATATTGCCGATGACTTCTATATCAAAAGAAGCAGGCCAATTACCAATAACCACTCCTCTGGAAGTTTCTATGATTACTTCTCCTACTATCATTTTTCCTGATGCTATCTTATGCTTACAAACATCCCCCTCATAAATCTCCTTGCCGTTTTTGTCTTTGAGATCGGTGTATTGCATAACTATAAATCTTTTCTTATTAACTAAAATCTCTCCGAAACTCCCTCCTTCGGAAGTATAGCTATGTAAATCTTTACATCCTGTTGAAAGATTATCGTAAGCATTTTGAACATCATACGACATTCTTTTCTCTATTTTATCCCAAGCCCTAAACTTTATTTCTCTCATAACACCCTCCTCATTCTCATAATCGCCTCGCAAATTCTGGCGATAGAATTGCAGTAGCACAGCCTCACATATCCCTCGCCATACTCACCAAACACCGGCCCCGGGACAACTAATACGCCGGCCTTCTCCAGCATTAAGTCACAAAACTTCTGACTCGTCATCCCGGTTTCGGCAATGTTAGGGAACACATAGAAAGCACCTTTTGGCATAAGACATTTAATTCCTTTTATGCTGTTTAATCCCTCCACCATTAAGTCTCGGCGCTCTTTGTATTTTCTCACCATCGCAAAAGTAGGCTCCTGGTCTCCTCGCAGCGCCTCTATCCCTGCCCTCTGAATAAACGGAGATACGCAGGAGACAGTTGTCTCGAGCAGAAGTCCCATTTTTTCAATAAGCGGAGCGGGCCCTGTAACTACTCCCAGGCGAAAGCCCGTCATAGCATAGGACTTGCTGAAACCGTTGACCAGGATTACCCCCTCCTTACAGTGATCATAGATGCTCGGCGAGGCAAAAACTGTATTATCATAAATCATCCGGGCATACATCTCATCGCTTAAAAGATATAGGTTATTTCTTTTTGCTAATCCATAAATATTCTGGATTTCCGCCGGAGTCATCACTGCACCAGTAGGATTAGATGGCGAATTAATAATAATCATCCGAGTTGCAGGACTGATAGCAAGCACTACATCAATGGGATTTAATCTGAACTTATTTTTTTCTCGCAAAGGAACCCTTTTTATCTGTAAGCCCAAAAACTTAAGAATAGAAAAGTAACTGACAAACCCCGGATCCGGCACAATCACCTCATCTCCTGGATCCAACGCACAAGCCAGGGCATAATAGACGGATACATTCGCCCCGGGACAAACTAAGAGCTGATCCATAGAGGGCTTAAATCCTCTTGACTTCTCCGTAACTTTAGCAGCCGCCACCTTCAAATCGTGCAAGCCGATGGACGGAGCATAGTGAGTCTCATCATTCTGTAAAGCTCTAATTGTAGCCTGGCAAATATTCCAAGGCGTATCGAAGTCCGGATCCCCCAACTCAAAGTGGAGAATATCTTTTCCCTGCCTCTCCAGCTCTCTTGTCTTGGTAAGGATTTGGAACATCTTTTGGCCTTCAAGCCTATATGCTGCTTGTGATAGTTTCATATCTTAGCTATTCCTCAATCGTTTATGCCTCGTCTTTAGTAATTGAAGGCGAGACTGCTTAATGCTTTCTATCTCGTTTTCCTTCATACAGCACTCATTGTCTATTGAACGCGGACCTTTATTGTCAATTTTTACATCATACTCCTTGAATCTTTCATCGACATTGAAAACTGTGCCAGTGTCTCCTGGCTACATATTTGCTAACGGTTCATTTTGTTTAACACAAATTACTCGATCATCTTTTTTAAACTTATGAGTAAATTTGGCCACTTTAAATAAAATTTTTATGTTTTATCGGCGGCAAGTTCTTCGCCAACTCCTGATAGTATTCCGGTCTCTTAATGTAGTCGTTCATAAATACATTCGTCTGGCTATGCCGGCAGGATCCCTGGCATTCCTTAAACACATCAAATTTCTTGGCCATAAAGTCTATAAGCCACCAGTAGTGATCGGAGTTTATTATCTCACCGATAGATTGTTTTTTTAGATCACCATAAAGGTAGCGTCTATCTCCAAACAGATATCCGCAGGGCGCACAGGTGGAGTCCCCGCTTATCTGAAAGATGAAGGGGCAGTCAATACATTTAGGAAAAGCCCGTTTGTTCTTGCGGGTGATCAGGCTCCACTTGACGATTATTTTTGTCTGGTCATTGCTCATCCCCTCGGCCTTTACGAGAATGGGAATGGCCTCTTTGACAAACTCATCAGGATTAAATCCCCGGCAGGGAATAGTCTTATCCCCCGGGTTCCACCAGTTAACCCCCGGATCCGAGAATTGCTTAATCACGAAATAATCTACGCCCAGATCTATGGCCAGCTTAGATAGCGAGATTACCTGATCAAGGCAGTCGGGAATTAAAACCATCTGAAGGCCGATGGTAGTTTGATTTCTGTTCCAAGACCTATGCAACATCATCGTCTGCACATTTTGAATTACTTTGTCAAAATAATCTTGGCCGTGCATAAATTTATAGCTTTTTCTATTTGCGGCAGCGATACAAACTCTCACCCAGACACAGGTGTCCAGCATTACATCCATCTTGGCAACATCGACAGCAACAAGATTCGTGGCCACCCCGATATCTAATCCGCCCCGCTTGCCGATTACCAGGGCATCCCACATCCCCGGGTTCAAAGTAGGCTCCCCATCTCCGGTCAGGACCAGAGCCTTAATGCCAAGCCGAGGAGCATCGTAGAAAAGATTGACCAGGACTTTCGGCGGGATGACGGTCTTTTGGTTAAGGTCCTGAAACACTCCATAGCAAAAGCGGCATTTAATATTGCAGGCTTTGGTCGCCCCGATATCTATCAGGATCGGAGGCACCCTCTCGCCGGCACGCCACTTTTCAATACGATCCAAATGATAAAGCAACTTCGAACTGTTCATTAAATAAGGATCATTCTTTGTTGGAAAAAGTTGTAATTTCTCATTTGCCATAAATCTCTACCTCCACTCTTTCTTCTGGCTGTCCTGTCAAAGTTACCACATGGTAGTCGTAGATCTGTCTATCATTTTGATATAAAATCCCTTCTAATGCGTCGAGGTAAAACTTTAAAACATTGTCCCCGTCGTATCTCTTTCGGCCCTTGTAGAAAAGTCGGAGATAGAACCTGAGCTTACCCTTGCGTTTTATAGATTCGCGCAGGGTTGAGCAAACCTTGAGTCTTACCCAGCGTTTCTCTTTCGCAGAGGGATTATAGGGATTACCGTATTTACCTGTGCGCCACCTTTGTTGCTGACAGATCTTACCAGGGATAACTATTAACATAGTTAGCTCCTCCCTTTTATTGAGGAATAAATATCAGCGCCAGCCCAACAGTTATCGTTCCCAAGATAAGACACCAAAACATAACCCAAGCTGAGAAAACTGCGTCTTGCATTCTCTTTTTGTAATACTCATGCACTTGCACCAGCCTCCTTTATATCTTGGCTACATTCGCCGCCTGCTTGCCCCTCTCGCCCTCGATCACATCAAAGGTGACCTCCTGGCCCTCCTCGAGATTTTTGAAGCCACTCTCCTGGATGGCGCTAAAATGGACGAAGACATCTTCGCCACCCTCTACTGCGATGAAACCATACCCTTTATCTTTACTGAACCACTTCACTTTACCCTTCACTTGTTCACCCCCTTACCGTTAAAAAACATTAGTTACCTTCTTTGTCAAAAAGAAAGCGTTTGCCCATTTAAAGTGTTGACATAAGAATTGGAATTTGTTATAATTATAGGTATCAAATTGGAGGATGCTATGCCAAAAGGAATTTATGATAGAACTAAAGCTAAATCTAATAAAGGATATTTTAAGAAAGGTCAAAAATCTAAAAATTGGAATGGCTTTAAAAAAGGAGATACTACCCATACAAAGTCTTTGAAAAACTGGCAAGGTGGCAGAATAAAACGCAATGGATATATTTGCATCAAGAAGCCTAAACATCCTTTTTCTAATAGTCAGGGTTACATCAGAGAACACAGGTTTATTATCGAAAAATTCATAGGAAGATTTCTTCAACCCGAAGAAGCCTCTCATCATCTTGGCAAGAAAACTGATAATAGACCTCATCTGCTTATGGCTTTTGCTAATAATCCTGCTCATATGAGATTTCATAAGAACCCTGATAGTGTCAAACCTGCTGAGATTATTTTTGATGGTCGTAAACTTTAACACCATCCTTCGCATTGCCTTGCCACTTTGCTTACCGACTTTGTGGCAAATTCAAAACTTTTGAAAGAATGAAATGCCTTTACCTCTTTGCAGAGTTTAATGGTAATCTTAAGTTCTCTTAACTTCTCCAGCGTCTCCTCAAGAGATTCTTTTCTTTCTCGTTTGGTGTTGGCCTTGGCTATTAGAATAAGTATTTTTCTTGAAAGATTCCTGAGGTCTGTTCCGATTGTGTATTTGTGATACCTCCCAAAGTGCTGCACTATCTTCTCAAAATAGACAGCCAAATCTAAGGCAGCTTTGAAAACAGGTAAATTCTCATACAGCGCTTGCATAAAAACTCCTAAATTGTCAAAAAATCAATCACTGGCTGGAGCGGACCGGACGCACATAATAGCCGCCGTCCCTATCGCCGCCGCCCACGTCGCCGCCGCCGAAGTAGACGACCCAGGCGACGTAGGAATAACCGGCAACAGGAGTACCTGACCAATACCATCTGGACTGAGTATTCGGGAAGAATTCTGTATTTATGGCCGGGTTCCTTTTCTCGTAGTCTATAAGTGACTGCAGCTCTTTGATGGTGGGCAGTCTCCAGTCCTTGCGGCCGGCAAAGTTGAGCTTCTTGCAATTCTTTATTGCATCTTGCCAGTTCATCCGGGAAGGGCCACCAGGGCTTCCCCACCCCTCGCCGAGTTCCGAAGGATCCTTGACCCAGGTAAGGCCGGTAAGGTTGTCGGTTACGGTGCCGTCGCCATTGCATACAAACCTTACAGCTGGCGCTGGGGCGCCTTTTATCTTCTTAGCTGTAGGTAATCGGTAGCCGGCTGCAATAACAGCACTGGCTAATTGTTCCGGCTTTAAAGTCCGCTTAATTACCTGTGTTAAATGTTGCTTGCTCATCTCTCCTCCTTGTGGTTGTTGGACTTAATCACTATTCTATTAAACAAATCTTATTCATCCCTCCTTTCTTATCCCTTCTCAGTCTTTTTTCTCACCCCTGCTGGACAATCGCAGTATCCCTCAAACCCTGTTATTGAAATTACCTTACCCGTCCCACCACATTTATCACATAAATCTTCTCGGTAATTTACCCAATCCTGCCAGTTGTTGAACCAAGTTGAGCCATTCTGCACATACCCTTTTTTTACGCGCTTAGAAGCCTTATAATTTTCCAAAGCCTTATAAATATCGGTTAAATTCTTTTTTGTCTTTACAGAAGCTTTGAAGTGTTTAAAGGCGGCCTTCTTTCCTATCCTATTGGGATATTTAACCCAAATCTTTTCAAATTCTTTAGTTATATCAACTAACGGGTTTTTAACCGTTCTTTCACCGTTCCTTAACTCCGTCATGCTTTCATGACACTCTCCTTCTCCTTTATCTTTATTCTCCGTTAAGGGGGGTGCAGGGGGGATTTTGCTTTCGGCTTCTGTGTGGTGGGGTCGCTGGTGCTTTGCCCAAGACATAATTTGGATATATCTCTCTCCATCGATTTCATATCGTACAATAAATGGCCTGCGGGTATTCTGCTTGGGCTTGGCCAGGAGTTCCAACATTCCCTCAATGTCTGCCTTTTGTTCCGGGAAGAGCTCCACCTTAAGGCGCTTGGGGCGGTCTTCCAGCCTGCCCGCCTTGTCAGCTTGAGTCCAAAGCCCAGCAAAGAAAAGCCGCACCTGGTGAGGAAGCGTGGCTATATCTTCATCCTTAAAAAAGTCCGGTTTCAAATATCGCGTTCTGGGCATTAAAATAAACTCCCTTGTTTCTGATCCGTTTCCTCAAACAGCCGGGTCCTTAGCGCCTCCAAGTGCGAGCAGTTCCTATTCTTATGAAAGCCCTGACAGTTACAATTAAAGCCTCCAGCAGAATTGCGCGTCAAATCATAAGTACTGGTGTTATAGCCGAGAATAGGGAAACACTGCCACAGATCCTCATGGACTCTTTTAAGGCAGCCCTCTTCCAGTATTCTTTTTATTTTGTGGGATTGCGGATGTTGGTAGGATTTAGTCTGGTGGTCGTAGAACTGAACGCCGCCTCTTGGCATTTCCCCCTCCAAGTTCTTAGATCAGATAGATTTATTTAATTCCTTTTCGGTGGCCCACTTTTCCTCAACGGCTACTCTCAACGCTTTAAGTACCCCATCCATACGATCAATAGTTTTTATTTCCTCGTAAGTCTTGTGGCCCCACATCGAGAGGATGCTAAAGAAATCAACATCTCCCAGAGTCTCCTGGGCAATCTTGAACTGCTCCAGCCGAAGATCCCGACCTGTCAATCCTTGCAGTCTTTCGGAAACTTTCTTTTCCGGCTCAGGTTTTGACTCGGGTTCCTTTTTCTCCTCCGGCTTATCTTTCAGTACTGATGCATCAGGCTTATGTTCTATCGCTGGTTGGTCTTTTGTTTTACCCATCAGCTTACTAAGATTCACCTCATCGCAGCGCAATTCCATAATAGGCACTTTCCGTTTTTTGTCCTTAACCTGAACTTCTCGCTTTTCAATAATAAGTTTAAATGAGATCATCTTGATCCGGCCATGAGTCAAGGCACGAATTAGCCCTATCGGATCTTCGCCAATCATCGAGTAGATATTGAGAATTGAGTTATAGCTTGAGGTGTCTATCTCCCATATCCCTATGCCATTTACTTGGGGTAAGAGAAACTTAAGCGCACCGATCCTGCGGCACTGCTTCTCCTGATAGTTTGGACACTCCGACCCCTTGCATTCGATTTCCTCAAATTGTCCGGTCTCTTTGTTCAACTTATCCGCCGTTATCCCATCGCCCCGGCACTTCAGGCCCGAGGTTTGACCATACATCTTGTAATAAGCGGGGAACACATCCTCGATGTCGTCGGATAAAAACATAATGTCAAGTTCTCTGGGTTCTTCCCCGTAGATTTCTCTTACCTCAGCTGGACATAGAAAATAATCGGTAGATTGCGGAGAACCATCTGCTCTTTTCTTTCCTAACCGGATCTTGCCCAAGCGCGGTGGGCGGGTCCTATCTGTTAATCCTTTTATAGGCATCGTTTCCTCCTTTTTTAATTCAAATTGTCAAAAAATCAATCACTGGCTGGAGCGGACCGGACGCACATAATAGCCGTAGCCCTTACCGTAGCCGTCCACGTAGCCGTAGTCGAAGTAGACGATCCAGGCGAGGTCGGAATAACCGGCAACTACCTCATTGGTCCAATACCAGGCTGATTTTGTATCAGGGAAAGCGTCTTTATCAACAGCTGGGTTATATTTTGTCCTATCGATAAGCAACTCCAGCTCTCTGACGGTAGGCAATCGTCCACCTGCCTTTTCGCAATAAGTCTTGCCTTTCTCCCAGCTCATGCGTTCAGATGAGCTTGGTCCCCATTCCAAACCGGTCTGTGAGTCTTTGACCCACCCGTCCGAAAGTTTGATGAAGCGTTCTCCAACCTTAACCTCAAAGGACCTTTTATCAATAGACCCACGTGCCTCGATTAAAATATCTCTGATCTCTCTCAAGACTGATAACTGTGTCTCCTTTTTCTTAACCATAAAATCCTCCTTTTTTTTGTCGGACTTGGCTGGTATAGGGCATCCCAATCCTTTTACCACTTGCGTCGAAGGGTTGAACCAAGCCCTTTATTTTCTATAAAATTTATCCAATTCCTTTAGTCTTCTTCTTAGCGTAAGAGCCGCCAAGAAAGCCTTGTAATCCCTGTCATGTTCCGCATATTCGTGAGCCTCAAACTCTCCGTCGTCTTTTCCGAATCGCACCAGCCACTTATTCCCGGAGTATAGCTTGCCGCTCTCTTCTTCAACGGCGCCCTGGTATCCTGCAAGCTGGAATCGGTTCTCCGAATACATTCCGTTAGCTGCCTTGAAATCTATCGGGCATGTTCTCCTCGCAATGATCCCATCCGCATCCATGATCCCCGCATACTTATACTTCTTGGAGTAGATAAACTTTTCACTCGAGAGAAACTTCACCTTGTACTCGTCAACCCATTTCAGGAATGCGTTTATCCCGTTGTAGATCTGCGGGTCCTTCGGAATCACCGGCCAATCCTTCTCTGTCTTCGCTTTTATAAACTGCGATACCCAGGCGTGGATCTGCGTTCCGGCATTGGCAGCCTTCTCTTTCTTTATCTGATGCTGCTTGACTGCTTCCTCGATAAGCGCGGCAATTTTGTCTCCTTTTGTGTCAGCTATGAGTTTCTTTAGATTTTCCATAAGGAAGTCTCGCGATAACCCGGTAGCCCAATATATTAGGGGCCGAGACTTATCAACCACAGAGGTTGCAGCAGTCACGGACAAAACCGG
>JAUWWP010000156.1 GCA_030616835.1 Deltaproteobacteria bacterium
CCGGCAGGGGTGAAACAATGGTAACGATCGGATCCACCGTGTCCACCGTGATCGCCACCGAGGCCGAACCAGTATTTAAACAGGCATCGGTAGCCGAACAATCAATCGTATGCGGCCCCTCCCCAACCAAAGTCCAACTGCCCGGAGCCACGATCGGACCCGCCAGATCAAGCGTGCAGGTCACCGGCTCCCCAGTATCCGCCGTAGCATCTACCGCCACCGTCGAAGAAGGAACACACTCCCCCGGCAGGGGTGAAACAATGGTAACGATCGGATCCACCGTGTCCACATCAAAGACGCTTGTTACCGGAGCTGAGACATTTCCGCAGGTATCAGAGCAGATCGCATCAATCGTATGCGGACCATCCGGTACTACCGCACTGAAACCAGTGCCGCAGAGCTGTAAGGCCCCACCATCCAACTGCTCCTGACAGATCTCCGCACAGGTGATATCAGTGGCTACATTCGTGGAGGCAACACAACTGCCCGGGACCGGGGCGGTGATCAACGGCGCTGCCGGTGCCTGAATGTCTACATAAACCGTAATCGTGGCGGTGGCGCTATTGGGTCCGTCAGTGGCCACTGCCGTTATTGCCTGGGTCCCTCCCCCGGGCAGGGTGATATCGGCAGTATAATCCCCGGAATTGGGGCCGGTTATGGTCTCCACTGCGTCTACCCCGTTGACAGTAACAACAACCAGACTGGAATCAGGAAACTGGAAAAAACCGCCATCCACCGTAACATTAGTACTGCATATAGTAGCACCCTGTAACGGGCTGGTAATATTCACCCCGGGGGCCAAAATAATATAGACCTCCCGGTTGGTATCTTCCTGGTTCCCACAGTCATCTATCGCGTAGAAATCCAGGGTTGTAGTTACACTAATTAGTAAAGGGACCGAATACGGTACGAAAGGGCCGAGGTTCTCCGAGTAATAGATATCCGGGGATGGATCAAGATTGTCAGTAGATGTTAGGGTAACCGTCTGTTCCGAACCATAACTCCCCCCGGGCGGATTGGCCACTGTCACCGGCTTCGTCGTATCTACCGTGAAGTTGGTGCTATCGGTGTTCACATTGCCGCAGTCATCGGTAACCTCAACCTCATAAAGATGATCATTTAAAGCTAACGAATCGGGCACTCCGGTAAAACCATTCCCGCAGGCCTGCCAACCACCTCCATCCAACTGCTCCAGGCAGGTCCCATCGCTGAAAGTCACATCGGTGGCAATTGTCGAGCTACGGATACACTCCCCATCCGCCGGGCTATTTATAATGATTGTCGGCGGGTCCGTATCCGTCGAGAAGCTTACCGAGTCTGAACTCTCATTATTGCAGGCATCGACACACCGGGCATCGATCGTATGCGAGAACTCCCCTGCCGCAACGCTGAACCCGGTATTGCATGCCTGCCAGCCCAAACCATCTATCTGCTCGTAACAGTCACCCTCGGAACAGGAGATGTCCGTAGGTACCTCAGTGCTGGGAATACATTCTCCTGGAAGTGGGGAGGTGATCGTCGGCACAGGCGGAGGGGTCGTGTCCACATCCACCGGGCTTACACTGTCCGAGCCCGGATTCCCACAGGCATCCGTGGCCGAACAGTCAATCGTGTAGCCTAATCCATCCAATACCCCGGTGAAACACTCCACTGACGGATCGATCGGCCCATAAATGCCCATCACGCAGCTCACCGTCTCTCCCCCATCCGAGGAGGCAACCACACACACCGTCGAGGAATCAATACAATCATTCGCAATAGGTGAAGTAATAGTAACCACCGGATCCACCGTATCCACATCGAAGTGCCTCTCGGGCGAGGTAAGGAGCTCAACATAAGCGATCAGGGTATTCGGTCCCTCGTCAAGACCCACATTGGGGATGGTACAGGTGTTACCAACCGTATTGCAACTGCCCGGGACATTGAGGGTAACCAGACTCCCATCCAGACAGCCGGCGGTAGTTACAACCACATCGTACTGCCTGGCCGCCCCTCCGACCTGCGACGAGTTCAGGCAAACACTTTCCGCCGGGTCGGTGATATTAATCGCCGTGCAGCCAGGAGTAACAGGACCCACAGTAATCGCCGGAAGCTCAAAGTGAAAGGTCTTCAGGTATTCAATATTTACAACTGGAAGAGCACTTGTATCATAGGCCCATACCTTCACATAAGCCCACATAATAATAGTGCTTGGCCCTGTTGGCCCGGCAGTGAGGTCAACCCCGGCATATCCGACGCTGAGGTCAGCCGGACTAACGGCATCAACACAGGCCTCCATAGTGGTAACGCCCGGAACGCCACCGAGATAAGCACCTCCACTGCTATCGAATGTTATACCCCAGGTTATGGTGATTGAAGCTGTCGGGCTGTTTATGATTGCCGCATCGAGATCCACCACGATAGCTCTGGTCCAGCCGAAAGCGATTAGTGCTCCATCGGAAGGTGTTACGCCGTTACTGACAACTACTGATAAAGCAGCAGTCTCATTTGTGTCCATTACTGTAGGATTACCCGGGTTTGAGAACTTAACCGGAGCTGTTGCGGGGGGTGTAATAATCTGATATGTTCCTAGATAATTACTCTTAGAGAAACCTGCATCTACCGAAGTGATCTTTCCATCACCGTTAATATCGCCCATCGGTAACATTCTATCCATCGTTCCCAGATAATTACTTTTCTGAAACCCTACATCTACTGAAGAGCTTTGTTTGTCCCATCTTAGATCATTCATCAAAATATTTATATCGTCGTCAAGCGTATGCTGGGCAGTGGCTACCTGCCCGAGTGCGAGCACTGCCAGAAAGGCAGTAGTAAAGATTAAGGCCAGTTTTCCTTTTTTGGACATTTTACCCTCCTTTGGTAATAAACTTTTCCTTCGACAAAGCTCAGGACAGGTCTCTTTTATTGATACCATTTTACCCTCCTTGTTTTAACCACGAATTTTACGAATTACACTAATTTATCTTACTAAGTTTAACCACGAATTTTACGAATTACACTAATTTATCTTACTAAGTTTAACCACGAATTTTTCGAATTACACTAATTTTTTTCTTATTTCCTCTAAAATTTTTGTATTCTCTACTAATGAGCTACGGACTTCCGTTAATGCTTTAGTATTCTCCGCTATGTGATTTTCAAATACCTCAATGAATCTATTAGTTATTTCTTTGCGTTCCCTCGCTGCCTCTGTTAGTTGAGCAATAAAATTGTCACTCAAATGCCTTACATCTTCTCTTGTTTCTGAAAGCTGATTAATGAAATTTCTAATTAAGTATCTTACCAGCCACCCAAAAATTCCGATTAAGGTTACAGCAACAGCTATCGGAAAACCAAATTCTTTTAATAATACATTCACTAATTTTAACCACGAATTTCACGAATTACACTAAATAAACCACGAATTTTACGAATTACACTAAGTAATGTTAATAAAAGCTGAAAATTCTTTATTTACCTGATTTCTCTGTGATTTCTGTAGTTAAAAAAATTAAAAAGCCCATTTTCTAATATTTACCGATAAGAGAAAATGGGCTTAGCTTTTCTTAATTAATTACTTCGGCGGCCCTGCTACCATTTCCTTCGACAGGCTCAGGACAGGCCTGACTGTCGGTCAGATTAGGCCAGTAGCTCTGCGTCCCCCGGTTTCCCGAAGTTTGCTCTTATCGGTAATAAACCACGAATTTTTCGAATTACACAAATATTTTATCAAACCTTTTTCTTCCCTGTCTGTAATTTAGATCACATCCCGATAAAATGAATGGCAAAAAAGGGTCTATGACCCTTTAATCAAACCTCCTTTTAAAAAATCCTTAGACTCGGGCCCAAAAGGGCCCGAGCCTGATAGGAATTAGTCCATTTTTATGGCAGGCAAACACCCACACCATAACTGAACTCACAGAACTGCGAATCAGGATTTGTTACTCTAATTGAGCTACAACATCCAGCACAAGGAGCAGTAGTCTCAAGCACTTGCCATGTTATCGTAGTCTCACTAATGACAGGGGGACCTGTTTGAATCCAAGTACCATCTTCTTGTCCAAGCGTGAGCACGGCCGCAGTATCAAAATTGGCACCAGTAATTGTAAGATCAATCGGATTAAAGGGCCCAACTCCCATCGCCGGATCGCAGGTAGCACCATCACAGACCGAGGTGCACACCGGTGCCGGCGGCGGCGGACCAATGATCACCTCGGCAGAGCTCAGGACAAAGGTAGGTATCCAAGCAGCCCCTAACCTATCACCATGATCATACTCGTAAACAAGTATAGATGTAGTAGTCGGACTTGCAACACTGTAAGTGAAATCCACACCACCGAAGTTAAAGAACCCCAACGCCCCATTTAAAGCAGTGTCATTATATAACCTTATCCGGTCCCAGCCAGGAGGTGGAGCAGGACCGAGAGGAACACCACTATCATCAACGGCTGATGTCCAACTTGGATGCAAGAACACGCCGGAGGGATTCACAGCACCTGCATAGGTAAGGATATTCATATCCCATTGAAGCTCTACGTTTGCAGTCATTAATCCATTTGGACAGATTGTCTCGTCAAAGTAGATGTTGATGGGCATCGTGAAGTCCGTGCCAAGAGTGTGGACAACTATATCCTCGGCACCGATCTCTGCCAGGCGGACATCAATCACCCGGTTGACCGGTAGAGCTGGTTGTAAGGCTGAATCCACCAGACCATCAACAGTAATGCTCACATTGATAAGGAGCCCGAAGCTACCAGATCCGTCGGGAATATTGCGCACATACAATCTCCCTACAATTCCGGTCTGATCAACATAAACCCCTCCACCCGGATGGCTCTCAGACGGGGCTGACACCGGTGTCTGGGTCTCCCCATCGACCCAGACAATGACATTGGTGAGATCGTAGGGAGGAGTCCCGCCGCTGAAGTCAACAACGACCGGAACGGTAGCATTCACACTTGCACCCCAGTCTACACCGTTGGCAGTAAGGATCTCCCCTAACGCAGGCACAACCAAAGTCATCAAAGGCCCAACTCCTCCAACCTCAAAGGCGTTGGTATCGGAGCCCGGGTTGCCGCAGTTATCACTCAATGAAGCGGTAACCGTATTAGCACCCACCGGCACACCAGTAAATACAGTTGTCCAGCCTCCTGCCACAATAGCCGGATTCTGGGTGACTTCGATAGAGCCCGGAATCGTTACCGCTATCGTTCCCGGCAGTCCGCTGCTCGGAGCGGGGTCGACGACAGTTCCGTTCACTACCACGGTAGAACTGGGTTCGATTTCGCCCTCCGTCGGATGAGTAATAGTTACTGTTGGATTCACCGTATCCACAGTCACAGTGATAGTAAGGGCACTCCCTGTATTACCCGCGGCGTCGGTGGCCGTGGCATCAACAGCATTGGGCCCTTCAACCAGGACTAAAGTTGCAGTCCAGGCCGGCAGGGCGGAAATATCCGCCACCACTGCATTCACTAAAACCTGGGTAATGGCCCCACAATTAGGAGCAGCATCATTTGCCGTTCCCGTTACCACTACCGTGATACCGTTCTGACAGGCCAAAGGATTAATGGCAACCGATGGAATCACACTATCCACACAGATGTCTACAGTAGCGAATGCAGTGTTTGTCCCATCATCGGCGTTAACCTGAAGGGTTTGATTCCCCTCGACCGCCGTCACAAACACCCCGTTCCAGGTCCCATTCGGGAAAGTGCCACTGGTGATCATCGTAGTCCCATCAACATCAACGGCGGGATCAGCTAATGCGAGGATGTAGTCACCAGTGCAGGTAACGTTTACATCGTTAAAGATCTGGCTTGGTACCGGGGTGCTAAAGGTCACCACGATAACGGTGACATCAATATTAATTCTGCACGGTACGACGGCTGAGGAATTACCCGCATTATCCGCCGCTTGGGCATAGACAGTGTGCGGTCCCGAAGGCACCGATAGATATGTTTGAGGCGAAGGAAGCCACGGTTGTGCATCCAGCTTTACCTGACAAGTTGCTACCCCACTGGTTGCATCAGTGCAGTCGGCCGTAGCCACAATCGTATCGGTGGTAGTCTGGGTGGTTCCGCAGGCCGGAGAGGTAATATTTACCCCCGGCGGTGTAGTATCCAGGGTAATGGTATCAGATGTGCTGGTAGTATTGCCTACACAGTCCCGGGCCTCGACCGTCACCGTCTTCAGCCCATCCCCGGGCGGTTCGATAGGGGCACAGATATCGGTAACACTGTCGCCAAGTGGACAGCCCCCGGCAAAAGGCTGCCAGCCACCAAAAACACCAGACCCGCAATCCACCCGGTAATCCTGCAAACCGGCACTGCCAGGATCACTGGCAGTGATGTCGACCGTCACCGTAGTATCGGTCGTATATTGAGCGTAGTCATCGAGGACTACGCTCAAGAGAGGACCGGAGGTATCCAGGTAAACCATAACCGAGGTCGTCCCGGATTTACCATCAAAAACATTCGCCGTAATGGTATTCCATCCGTCCTCCAGGGTTACCGTCCCGGTGACAACTCCGGTCTGAGGTCCTCC
>JAUWWP010000435.1 GCA_030616835.1 Deltaproteobacteria bacterium
CACGGCTCTGGTCATTATCTACCGGTAGTCGGGCAGTAGTCCCATCGGTGAAGATCCCATTACCATCGTTCAGATAGAGACGGTTCTGACCGTAATTGGAAATGAATATATCCAGAGCCAGGTCCCCGTCCACATCGGTTAGTTCAACATCGTAGCTGAGGTCGCTGTCCAGGGGCATCCGGTCATCACCACCGCCGGGGACCATATCCGGGCCAAAGGTTGTATCGGTGAAGATCCCGTTTCCATCATTAATATATAGGCGATTCTGCCCACTATGATTGGCAACCACGATATCCAGGTCTCCGTCATCATCCACATCCCCGAAGTCAGCATCAAGGCTGCCGGATTCACTGTAGGTCGGGGTGGCCGAAGGAGCGAGCTTATAGATAACACAGTCCTCTCCCGGAGGGGCCAGACAGAGCATGGCCGAATCTCCTATCCCGACGGCGTCACTCACCGTCCCGGTGACAATTACTGTTGCTCCTCTCCAGGAGTCGGGGGTGGGGGAGGAGATACTAACGATGGGGGCAGTGGTATCGACGGTAAAGTTATGGAGATCCAGGGGCGACTCATTGTCCCCTTGGTCAACAGCCCGGGCCTCGGCAGTATGAGGTCCATCACTCAAGCCGGTGATGGTGCCCGGAACATCCTGCCAGAGCCCACCGTCAATACGGACCTGGCAGGAGGCTACCTTCCCGCCCACATCATTACATACTGCATCTACTTGCACCGTGGAGCTCCAGCAGCTTCCCTCAGCCGGAGAGACAAGCTCGGCAGTAGGGATGCCGAGATCGAGGGTTACACTTACTACCTGTGATGACGATTGGAGCCCGCAGGAATCCACTGCTACTGCCGAGTAAGAGGGACTTCCGGTCTGGCCGGTGAAGGTAATCGACCAATTTTCTGTCCCGGCTGCGGTCTCACCATTAATTAGCACTACCGCCACTCCACTGCCGGAGCCATCGGTAGCGGTCCCGCTTACGGTAACCGTGGTGCTGTTGACATATTCTCCGTCAGTGGGGGAGAGGATGGAGAGGGCAGGCGGCAGGGCATCGGTGGTGATATTTACCGGGGAGGAGACGGCCGAGTTACCGGCCTGATCATAGGCGGTAGCGATTATGGTGTTGGGACCCTCGGTGAGGCCGGTCAGCATGGCGGTCCAGCTCTCCCCTCCTCCGGCAGTCACCCCGTTTACCTTTACCAGCGAGATCGGGCTGAATTGATCGCTGGCAACTCCACTCACGATAACCGTGGAGGTGCAGAGGTATTCTCCGGAAGTGGGGGTGGTGATGGAAACTATAGGAGCGGAATAGTCAACCGTGATGTTGACCGATACCGGCGGATCGGTCTGGTGGCCGCAATTATCAACTGCCTCCACTGAATAGCTATTTGATCCCTCCGGCTCCCCAATAAAGGTGATCGACCAGATATAGGTGCCATCAGCGCTCTCGCCGTTCACCAGGACCAGGGCCACTCCGCAGCCCGGGCCATCTTCCGCGGTCCCTTGCAGGGTTACGGTCGAGGTGCTGAGGAAGTCGCCCGGAGAGGGCGAGGTAATCACTACAATCGGGGGGGTATAGTCGGTGGTGATATTCACCGGGGAGGAGATGGTTGAGTTATCAGAGTTATCCTGGGCAGTGGCATCAATGGTTACACTGCCCTCGGGCAGGGAGATCAGGGTGGCGCTCCAGTTGCCTCCGGTTATATTTGCCTCGATCCCGCCCGGATTTACAATTACCTGCTTGATCCCGGAGGAGGGCTCAGGATCACTTACCGTCCCGCTTACTACCACCGTGGAGGTGCAAAATACTGATCCCGGGGTAGGAGAGGTGATCGCCACCACCGGGGCAACTGTATCCAGGAAGATAGCTATCTGGTCCGGGGAGGCAGGATTCCCTGCCTGGTCGCTTATTTCGGCAATCAGGGTGTTTGGCCCCTCGATCAGGGAAACATCAGAGAAGATACCGATACCTCCAGAAACCGCAGCCATATACGATAAACCGTTAGCCGTTAATGCAGCTAACTGCCCGTCCTCGGCATCGGTACTGACGGTTACCGTGATCTGGATATCGTCTAACCAGGGGTTAGTGTCGTCGGCAGCGCGAAGAAATGCACCGGCTGAGGGTATAGTAAGAGCAATAAAGGGCGGAGTGAAGTCCAGGGCAATAATAGTGGTATGCCGGGCGGGCTCCATTAAAAATACTACCGCTTCGGCAGTTATGGTCAGAGGGCCTTCGGGTTGACCGGAGAGGGTTAGGTTAAAGGTCCGGGCAACCTCATTTATTGTGGCGGTCAGACCATTAACCGTTATGTCTACCTGGGATGGATCGTCAAAGGTAAAGACCCCATTGATATCCACATCCGGGGTGTTTAACTTAGCACCATTCAGGGGGTTGGTTATGGTTACACTCAGTTCAGTGTATTTCACCATTACCGTAACCGGAGCGGAGTCAGTCTGGTTGTTGGCATTGTCGGTAGCGGTGGCTATTATCGTTAAGGGAGAATTATTAGGCTGTCCGGGCAGCAACGCCATGAAGGTATGTGCTACTGGATCCACTTCCGCCTCCACCCCATTAACGAACACCTGTTTCACCCTGGTGATAGCATCGCTTACTGTCCCGGCTACCGATACCGTGGGGCCACCCACGGTAGTGCCGTCTTCCGGAGAGGTAATTACCACCACAGGCGGGGTATAGTCCACAGTAACCTTTACCGGCATGCAATCAGCAGGATTGCCGGCATTATCAGCAGCGCTGGCAGTAATCTCCA
>JAUWWP010000256.1 GCA_030616835.1 Deltaproteobacteria bacterium
AAAAGGTTATCTTAAGGATGGTTTCAACTTTGAAACTATAGATTACACCCAATCAAATTATGAAACCCCGGAATTTACCTCCCGGGAGTTAGAAGATATCAGGGACAGGGAGAATTTTATTTTTAACCTGGGCCTGCTTTTCCGAAATCCCATCTTCTTTATCCAAAGATACTTCCTCTTTTTAATTACCAACCCCCTCTCTTCCCTCGAATTATTTATCCACGGAGTGGTTACTTTATTCAAGACATTTTTTCGGAAAAGAAAGAATTAGTCTGATGAAAATCCTGCTTTTGACCACTCCCTGGCGGAATGAAGAGATAGCCGCCGAGTTTATGAGGGAGAAGAAATGAGTATTTTAAGAAAAAGGGCCTCGCTTTACCTTTTATTTGCTTCCCTGATTATTCTCTCTCTGGCAATTGTAAGACCAGATAGATTGTTCACCCGATGGAGGGAAAGGGAATCTCTTATTTCCAGAGCCACTGTGCCGAAGATTTTAATTATAGGTCTGGATGGTGCTACCTGGAGGGTAATCGATCCCCTCTTAGAGCAGGGAAAGCTGCCCAATTTGAAATTGCTTATGGAAAAGGGCTGCTTTGCAAAACTAAAAACCTTCTCTCCCTGTCTCTCCCCAGTTATCTGGACAAGTATTGCCACCGGAAAACTTCCCGAGAAACACGGCATCTGGGGGTTTAAGGAAGCTCCCGAGAGTACCGAACCGGGCATTCCAACTTCAGACAAAAGAAAGGCAAAGGCATTTTGGAATATTTTAAATGAGTATGGGAAATCAGCGGGGATCATTAATTGGTGGGTTACCTGGCCTGCAGAGAAGATTAATGGTTTTATTGTTTCTGACATTATGCAATATTATCCGAGAATGGAAAGAGCTCTCAAAAAGGAGATCTCTACTAAATACGATGTCTACCCTGAGGGTTTAGCAGACAGATTGAAGCCTCTAATTCATAGACCAGATGAAATAAGAATGGAAGAAGTTCAGCGCTTCATGAGATTAAGCCGGGATGAGGCAAAGAAATATTTGGCTAAACTGGGGCCTAAAATTAATTCCATCTTCTTTGAATTTGTAAATGCCTATCAATTGGATAAATCAATGTCGGAGATCGGGCTTTATTTGTTAGAAAATCATCCTACCGACTTACTGGCTATTTACTTTGGTGGTATTGATGTAGTCTCTCACATATACTGGCACTTTATGGAGCCTTCCTACTTTAAAAAATATAAGATATCCAGGGATGAAATTGAGAAGTTTGGTTGGGTGATAAGAAATTATTATATCTGGATGGACGAGATTGTTGGTAGGTTCCTCTCCAGGGTAAAGAAAGACACCTCCATAATCATTCTCTCGGACCATGGATTTGGGCCAACCGGTACCCTGCCCTGGTCCGGGGGGCATAGTAAAACTCATCCCGGAGCTCCTGTGGCCCCGGATGGAATTCTAATAATGAGTGGAAAAAATATTAACCAGGGAGCGATCATAAAAGAGCCAAGGGTAATAGATATTGCTCCCACAATTTTAGCATTAATGGAAATTCCTGTGGCTCAGGATATGAATGGAAGGGTCTTAATCGAAGCTCTAACTCCAGAATTTATTAACGAACACCCTCTATCTTATGTAAGCTCATTTGAGGATCGTAAGGAAGTTGAGCCTATAAAAACTCGGGAAGAAACTCTTCCTGCTAAGGAAGAATTGTTAGAGAAGTTTAAATCTTTAGGATACATCCAATAAGCACCGAGTTTGGATTCCTATTCTCCACATTCTAAGTAGTAATCTCCAGCAGCTTGCTTCTTTCATCTTCTTCAACATTTCGGTATCTAATCCTCTATCAATGAAATAAACACCGGGTTTTCTACCTCCATTAAGTCTTCCTGGAGTTTCCCCAAAAATCCTTCATGTTCCCTATCCTAGATAGCCGGTCCGCCTGAGGCGGAAAGACTATCCACTTGTCATTCTTCCCCGCCTCGCTCCTCAGAGTAACAACCGAGATGCTTCACTTCGTTCAGCATGACAGTTCAATCGGCCATAGGCGGATCCCATAAAGACACAAAATTTTGAGAATACTCCAGCTAAGTCTTCTGATTGACGGGTTTATTTTTATAAGCTATTATAGTTAACGAAATTAAACAATGAGATTTAGCAGTCAAAGAACGGCAGAGAATTCTTGAGGCTGAAACCATATAACAATTTAGGGCAGATAAATTGTCCAAGATCATTTTTGTCAATCCACCTCTAAGCCTACAGGAGCGTTATGGGGTAAGATTCCAGAGCGGTGGACAGACTCCGCCTCAGGGTTTATTAATCTTAGCGGCACTAACCAGGAAGCATAATTATGAAACCAAGATCATAGATGCAGAGGTCCTGGGATGGGGGCCCCAGAGAGTAGCAGAAGAAGTTCTAAAGCTGGATCCCCAGTTTGTAGGAATAACCTCTGCTACTGTGGCTATTTATAATGCCGCTGAGGTAGCTAAGCTGATTAAGGAAAAGAGGAAAAATATTACCATCTTATTGGGCGGTGCCCATTTCACTGCTATTCCCCAAAAGACAATGTTGATGTTTCCCCAATTTGATTTTGGTTGTTGGGGTGAAAGTGAAGAAACATTGTTAGAGTTTTTAGAAACTGCTAATAAGGGTGGTGATTTTACAAAAATAAAGGGATTGGTGACTTGTCAAGATGATCGATTATATTTTAGCGAGAAACGACCGAGAATAAAGGATCTGGACAATCTTCCAACGCCTGCCTGGGATCTTCTTCCTAATCTGGCTAAATTTTACTGCCCGCCGGTCCATACGGTTAAGAAGTTCCCTGCGGCTTGCCTGGTAACCTCCAGGGGCTGTTTCGGCCGGTGCACATTCTGCGATCGAAGTATGTTCGGTAATACCTATACCTTTCATAGTGCGGAATATGTAATGGAGATGGTAGAGCATTTATATTATCAATATGGAATAAGGGAGATTCAATTTAAGGACGATGATTTTCCTATCTTCAAAGGCAGACTATTCAAAATCTGCGAAGAGTTGAAGAAAAGGAAGTTAGATCTATCTTGGTCCTGCACCAGTAGAGTTGACCAGGTAACCCCGGAGCTTCTGAGTGCTATGAAGGAATCAGGATGCTGGCAGGTTTGGTATGGTATTGAGAGTGGCTCGCAGAGGATTCTCGATATCATTGGTAAAGGTATCACCTTAGAACAGATTCACTCGGCGATCTACTGGACAAAGGAGGCAGGGATTAATCCCTGTGGTTTCTTCATGCTGGGGAATCCAACAGAGACAAAAGAGAGCCTTCAAGAGACTATCAATCTGGCAACAAAATTACCAATTGCTGACTGCCTTTTCACTTTTATGACTCCGTCTCCCGGCTCTGAGCTTTACCACGAAATACATAAGTACGGCACCTTTGAGGAGGATTGGTCGAAGATGAATAATATGTTGCCGCTTTTCATCCCTCATGATCTAAGCAGAAGAGAACTTGTGTCCTATTCTAAGAAAGCCTATAGGAGGTTTTATTTTAAACCTATAATTTTCTTTTATTACCTCAAAAGAATTCGGAGCTTGAGGATTCTGAAGATTTATCTAAGTGGTTTTCTTGCTCTTTTGGAATATCTTTTGAAAAAAAGGTGGATTAACAGAAAAGATTGAGATAATTGAAGCCATCAGGAAGGGTAAGTTCTTTCTCTATTCTACTTCCTTTCTTTTGAAAACAGGTTGAGCAATTCAAATTGCATCTATGAGTAACTTCTATTTGAACTACTAAGGGGGATAGAGCATAACCAGATGAAAAAAAACCGGGTATTTGTCCGTAAATTCTTACTAACCTTTTATGCCAGTCAGAGTAATTTATCTTTACCCTTAACAACTTCCTGCAGTCCCTTTTTAATTTCAGAATTTGGGAATCCCGATGTTTCGGGATATCGGCCAAATTCATGATGTTCTCAGACCTGACATTTTAACTGATTATTCCTGTCCTGAGCCCTTCGACTTCGCTCAGGACAGGCCTGTCGAAGGATGGGGGAATTAATGAGCAGGCTTAACAGGCCTCGGAGCCCCCTCAGTAAATGAAGGAGTTGGCGGGGGCTTCGAACCATCTTAAGATATGACCAGATAACCTTTGGTCTGAGATAAAACTCGCGAAATGCCTTTCGGTAATACCTTTCCAGAGTCTCCCGGGACAGGGCCTTGGGAATGAACACGGGGTACCAGGTGGTCATTCTTCGATAATCCTTAGTAAAAGTTCCATATTTCTCCGCATCCTGGAAGGCCTCCGATCCGGGGAAAGGGGTGAAATAGGTCAACTGAAAGTCATCAACCCCGAGCCTTTTTGCGAAGGCGATAGTGCTCATTACACTCTCTCTAGTCTCTCCAGGATTGCCCAGCATAAAATAGCCTCTTACCCTGATTCCTGCCTCTCGGGTCCAGCGAACTGCTCTGGTAATCTGCTCTAAATTGACACCTTTCTTTATTCGCTTCAGGATCTCCTCAGAGCCGCTTTCGATCCCGTATCCTATCTGCCAGCACCCTGCCCGACGCATCAGGCATAAAATCTCCGGGGTAACCTGATCCACCCTGCCATTTGAGCTCCAG
>JAUWWP010000541.1 GCA_030616835.1 Deltaproteobacteria bacterium
ATCATGCAATGCATTTGAGCGAGCATCATCCCGGGGCCCTGAGCTCCCCCGATCTTTCCGGCGTTGGGGATGGACTCCGAGCCCAACATCACTATCGTCCCATCGGATTGGACCGAGGTCATGCTAACCACTCGATTAGGGCCAAACCCATACCAGAGGTTATGGAAGGAGAGGCCATAACCCAGGGTATTACCCAGAACCGAGGCGGAGGCCGGAGCCTCCGGCTTACAACCATAAAGAGCCCTCCCCTCCCAGTATCCTAACTTCTCTCCCTCAATCTGGAGATCGGCCCAGGTGACAAAAGGCTGGACGGTAATATACATTCCCTCCTCAACAAGCTCTAATATCTTATCCATCCTCACCAGGTCGAGCATGATCCCTCCCCTCCGGGGAATACATTCTCCCGCCTGATTTATCCGGCAGGATCCCACGGTTACCGGGATATTGCGTTTATCTGCCACCTTCAATGCCCCGGATACCTCCTCAGTAGACGAGGGGAGCACAACGAGGTGAGGCCTTACCTGCTTTACTGTGCTCTCATCCCGCGAGTAGTTGTTCATGATCGTCAGGTCATTGGTGGCCCACTCTTCACCTACCACCTTCCTCAGCTCCTGCAAAGCGCCATCCAGGTTCTCGATGGTGCACCAATCGTAGAACCACCCCCTCTTGGTGATGTCTACTTCTTTATACTTCTCGGGCACTACATACTTTGGACTCATCTTAATCTCCCATAGCCCTATCCACCAAAACCATAAGGTCCAGCACCTCCATCCCGACCGTTTTGGCTGCATCCCCAAGGTTTATTTCGCAGAATGGGCAGCAACTAACCACTGTATTCGCTCCGGCAACCTCCCGGGCCTCTTCCAGCCTCTGGTGGGCAGTCCAGAGAGCAAAATCGCCATGAGCACTCTTTACCCCCCCACCGGAGCCGCAGCACCAGGAGTAATTTCGAATCCGCTCCATCTCCTTGAACTCCACCCCCGGGAGCGCCTGGAGCACATTCCGGGGTGGGTCATAGATTCCGCTATACCTGCCGATATGACAGGGGTCGTGATAAGTAACCTTCATTCCCAGTTCCTTTTTGAACTTTAGCTTCCCTTCATTGACCATCCTCTCCAGATACTCGACAATATGGACCACCTCGAAGTCCAGCTCCCCGGCATAGCTGTGGGAGAAGGTGCTATGACATCCGGCACAGGCGGTTACCATTGTTTTGATCCCAAGGCTATTGAGCTGCTCAAGGTTTTTCTTTTTATAGTCCTCAAACCAATCCACGGCCCCGATCCGGAAGGCGGTACTTCCACAGCATCTCTCCTTCACCCCCAGGATCCCGAAATCCACCCCGGCGAGCTTTAAGATCTTGGCGGTGGCCTCGGCCACCGGGAACATTTCCGCAACATAGGAGGCATTACATCCAGGGAAATAGAGCACCTCCACCTTCTCTTTACTGGCGTCCTTGATCTCAATATCCTTAAGCTTCCTCGCCCACTTCCCCCGAGTAGCCCGGGGAGAGAGCCACGGATTGTTATAGTTTATGATGCTCTTTACCAATTCTTCGTGCTCTTTATATAGCGGCTGTCCCTGCCTTACCAGGAATTCTCTCAGGGCCATCATTGTATTTGTAGGCTCGAGCCCCTTTATGCGGTTACAGGTATCCTGGCAATTGCCGCAGACCGTGCAGGTCCAGACGAGCTCTCTCAATCTTTTATCGACCTCGAGCTCAGGGGGATCCGCGGTCAGAGCCCGGGCAATCTCATAGATTCCGGAGCCGAAGAAGGATTCAAACATGTGTCGGGTCCCCCGCGGGC
>JAUWWP010000410.1 GCA_030616835.1 Deltaproteobacteria bacterium
ATTGATGTTGAAATTGTAACCTATTGTTATTATTGATATTTTGCGACCCACAGTCGTTTGTAGTTTGTATCTAATAAATTCTTTATTTCAATAGGTTATGTCGATTTTGCAAAATATTTACATCAGTCAAATGGATACCCCAACAATATACTTAATGCGTAGGGGCAATTCATGAATTGCCCCTACAGCTTATCGGCCGCGAGGCCCGATTAGGGGTCAGGATAGATTAAGCCAACACTGACGCCAAAATTCTTGGATTAAGGATAAGAATTATGGTAAAATAGTTAAAAACATGCTTTTCTACCCCATTAGAAATCCGCCTCGGGCGGAGAAGGGTATCCGCAATTTGGATATAAAAAGGGGTCTTTTTCATCCATGGTGAAAATTTTTTCGCTTCCCCAATATATTGGTTGAGGAAGGCGAAAAAAACACAATATAAGGATATCCTTCACCATAAAAGAAAAAGACCTATAAAAAGTTGAAAGCTATTATGTTGAGGAAGATATCACTATGGTCTGAATGATCCAAATGAAGGGTTAATAAAATCGAATGGAAATTAGAGAAATTCAGGAGAAAATAAGAAAAGAAGAATATGAGATTAGCTTTCATGCAGAAAAGGAAAGATATGCTGAAAATATAACAATCTCTGACTTAGAAGCTGCTATTTACAATGGTAAAATATTGGAAGATTATCCAGATGACCCACGGGGGACAAGTTGTCTGGTTCTTGGTTATTCACAAAATAGACCAATCCACATTGTCTGTGGTTATACTCCGATAAAATGGATTAGATTAATAACAGTTTATACACCAAAACTACCAAAGTGGATTGATGAAAGAACAAGGAGAAGAGGGGGGTGAGAAAGATGCATAAGTATGGAGATTGTTCCTTTTGTGGTGGAGAAGTAAAGGAGGAGAAGGTTGAATTGGACTATCGTTATCAGGGGAAATTATTCATCTTTCAGAATGTACCAAGTGGGGTTTGTCAACAATGTGGAGAGAAATATCTTCCGGCAAAGGTAGCCAAAGAGATTGAACACAGGATCCAGACGAAACAGAAATGGGATAAAACTATTTCTGTCCCCGTAGATGTCTTACCTGAAGAAGTAGCAGTATAAGATAAGAATGGGGTCAGATCGATACATTAAACATAAAGGGGGATAAGAGTCAGGACTTTACTTAGTCTAAAAACAAGAAAGGCGACCAGTTAATGACCGCTTCCCTTGCTATTAATCAACATTCCCCTCGTCAAGGAAAAGAAAGGGCCTAAGGGGGCCCGGTGCCCCCTTAGACAGTGATATTAATCTGCTTGGCCTTCTGCTCTTTCGAGCGGGGAATAGTAAGGGTCAAGACCCCATTCTTAAACCCGGCCTCGATCTTCTCCTCTTTGATGTCTTCCGGTAGGCCAAAAGAGCGATGGAAGCTACCGTAGCTTCTCTCTACCCGGTAGTAGCCATCTTCCTTTTCCTCCTTCTCCTCCTTCTTCTCACCCTCGATAGTAAGAATGTGGTCATTAACCTCCACTTTCACATCGTCCTTTTCTAACCCCGGCAGCTCGGCGACAATCTTATAGTTAGTCTTATTCTCCTTTATGTCTACCCGGGGGACAAAAGCCCTCTCCCTGTCGTTCAGACCTAAAAAACTATCAAGATCATCTCCGAATAGATCTGCCAAGAGTCCTCTCTCCGGCCTAACTAGTCTACTAACAGCACGAAATGGGTTATATAATGTAAGTTCCATTTGTCTACCTCCTTTCTGGTGATGTTATTTTGTGGCCACACTTATAAAATAATCACGAATTTCCAATTGTCAACTCTATGAGTGAGAAAATTCACATCTTACCCAAAATCTGGCTTGCCTATATTAGAGGCATAGTTTATAATTTGCAGACATAGTGCTAAAAATACTGAGTGTAGGAATGGACGGGAAAATCTACGAAAGATATCGGGAGGTGAATGTCAGGCTCCGGCAGGGAAAGGAAGCCTTTTTGCTGCCGGAGAAGGGTAGATTTATCTTTTCCCGGAAGCAAAGAGAGGGCCAGATCAAATTACTGCATTATCCTACCCTCGGCATCTATGCCGGAAGAGGATCTTCCCATTCCTGGCTCTGGTTCGTTACCGTTCTGGAAAGGATGGGATTTTATAACCTCAGGTTCCTGACCGAAGAAGATTTCAGCTCCCCGGAGCCTCTGAATTCACTTGATGCTTTAATAGTGTCCGGGGGGGAACTTTCAGGGATTGCTGAGGGGTTAGGGCGAGAGGGGGCAAAGAGCTTAAAATCATTTATAAAGAGAGGGGGAACATACTTGGGCTCCTGCGCCGGGGCCTGTCTTCCGCTCTACTCATCGAAACCACCGCTGAGTCTATTTAACCTGGTAAAGGTAAAGATAAATAACATCAGCACCTCCCCTCCACCTCCGCTCATGATGGAATGGAAATACCTTACTCCTTATGGAGCTGATTATATCTTCCATCCAGTTAGGGATGAAGTGGTGATCACAGCCTCAGGGCTTCCCCCATTCTATCAACAAAACTCCCTGGTTGCCCCCCTGTATGGAGGGCCACCAATGAGGCCTCCGGGGAAGGAAGAGGCGGTAGGTCTGGCTGAGTATCGTGATTTTACCCCGAGAACACTCCATCTCACCGATGCCCAATGCGGGAGAAAGGTCGTGCTGGGCACAGCGGCCGCAATCCGAAAGGATCTCGGGCAAGGGACACTTTTCCTGTTTGGCCCCCATTTTGAACATCCTGACTATCCTCTGGCCAATGCAATCATTGCCAATACTATATTCTGGGGAATGAAGGAAAGGGAACTTCCTATCGAGGAGGTTGAGTCGGGAGTTGAAGAAGGGGCGAATGGAAGAGCCCCAGAATTAATTCTCTCGGATATCAAACGGGAGATAAGCAATTCCCGGGTTTACTCAATGGGGATGCTTTCCCGACCGCTACGCTGGCAGATCAGGGGTAAGGTCTACGAACCCGAGAAGGTCCTTCCCTGCCTGGATGCGGTTTGGAAAAGGATAGGCCCCCTTCCAGGGCTAATTTATCATCAGCGCCGGGCAGGTCGTATG
>JAUWWP010000258.1 GCA_030616835.1 Deltaproteobacteria bacterium
ACAGGCTGACCGAGAATTAAAATTTTGGACATTTCTGAAAAATAAAGTCCTTTATTTACGCGGGGTTAGGAGATCGGGTTTTTGAAAAATCACTATTCTCGGTCAGCCTGTGTAGACCTGACCCCTTACTTTCCTCTCAAATTCTAATGTAGGGCGGGCTTCCAGCCCGCCATTATGTCGGGCAAGATGCCCGACCTACTTTTAAGAATAATTTCCTCAAATATTTCAATCCGCCTCAGGCATAAAGACACAAAAATTTTAAGGAAACTCCAATAAAATTTGAGAAGTGAAAATGGTGTTCTCTTCTGCAACAATAAAGGATTCCTGAGTTTTTCAGGAATTAAGGAAGGTTATTTTTTCTTAGTTTTCTTGCCTGCTTTGATTTTCTTGCCTACTTTGGTTTTCTTGCTTGCTTTGGCTTTACTGCCAGCCGAAGATTTTTTCCGGCGGGCAGGCTCCAAGAGCCTCTTACCTAAATACCCGACCCCGTAAGTGCTCCGGTCGCAGACATCATTGGGGTCGAAGGCCTGCTTTATCTTCTCCTGCCAGATATGGAAGTCACCGCTCAGTTCGCCAAGTTTGTTTACCCTCTTCTGCCAGGGAGTAACCGGACTCCACATAGAAAGGCAGATATCGGTATGCTCAAAGCCATACTTCTTTCCTTCCTTGTATTTCCACTCATCGTTTATCATTTCCCGGGCTGCCTTTACTGACTCGGGGTCTGCCTGGTCATAGTGAAACTCAATCTCAGAATATATAATGGGGGCATTGTCGAATAAGTTGAAATAGAAGGTATTGACCCCATCGTTCAAGATCTTCCCCTTCTTCATGTATTTTTCCTTAAGCATCTCCCCCGCCGGGAACATATACCTCGCTACGGACTCGCAGGTTCCACCATACCCGGAAGTGATGGCAAAACCTCCTCCCATTCCATGGACCATATGAGTATCGTTACCAAACACAAAGGTGGTCATAAATGAGCCCAGGACATCCTTCATGGAGCGATCCCCTATCTTAAGGTCTTCCATCATAGCTTGGATCTCCCCTCCGGTTTCAGTTAAGATCTGGTTTAAAACCTTCTGCTTATATTCATATTCCTGCGGGGTGGAGGCAAACAGCATTATTATAACCTGGTACTTGAGCTGCTCCTTCATGGGCTCCATAAAGGTTAACATGGTTTGGGCAAATTCCACCGCCTCTTTTCCTCCCACGCCCATTACTCCGATCATCCGCTCCACTCCTCCGGCGGAAAATATACAGTAAGCTATTTCCGAGTCAACCGCCTTATACATGAACTCAATAATATTCTCCCAACCTGGAAAAATGGGGGAAAAAACTCCGCAACGCTCTATTTTTTTGAGCAGGTAGGGACTGAAATAAGACAGGGGCGGAGGGGCCTTTTCGCTTTCAAGCCTTGCTGGCCCCGGCCAGTGGTGAAGTTTTATCGCACATTTAGTGAAAATACCCAGCCCTCCCAGGGCCCCACTATTTCCCCTCATTATCCCCCGGAGGCCCGGACCGGGACCGTCCCCGGCAAACCAGTCATCTGACGGGCCCAACCTCAGGAGCTCCCCGGTGGGCAGGATCCACTCTACCCCCAGGGCATTGCGGGCATTGTAGCCCCCATGGGTTCCCAGGATATTCATCCCATAACAGGAGGTTACACTTGCCAGGACCGAACACTGGGAGCCTCCCTGGATCTGAGTGGTAGCCAAGCCCTTCTTATATGCCTCCGCTTGCAGTTGCATCCAGGTAACATAAGGCTCCACCACGGCATATTTATTCTTCTCATCGATTTCCAGGATTCGATTCATCCTCTTCAGATCCACCACCACTACCCCCTCTTGCCCGGGGAAGGCCTGAGACCCATAGCCAGTGCCGAATGCCTTATACTTTACCTGGTATCGGTTGCAGGTCTTTACCATTGCCTGGACTTCATCAGTGTTTCCCGGGAGCACTACCGCCGCCGGCCGGTGACCCCATTTATGCGGGGCGAATTGAACACTGAGTTCATTGAGCCAGGTCCAGGTATAGCCCTCCAGCATCACGGGTTCCTCGGATATGTTCTCCTTCCCGACGATGCTCTCCAATGCCTGATAGACTTCTTTTGCTAAAGACATATTCGTATACCTCCTTATATAAAGCGTCTTAAATATCTGCGGAAAATTTATGTTGATAAATCCTAAATTCCAAATCCTAAACCCTAAACTTTAAACAAATCCTAAATCCCAAATTCTAAATCCTAAATAAATTCTAAATTCAAAGCCTACTTCGCCGAAGTGGCTACGAAGGCTGAATATCAAATGTTCAAAACCTTGTCCTGGGCCCCGCCTGTGGGGGGGGTCGAAGGGAATGTTTTGAGTTTTGAATTTTGATCATTTGAAATTGTTTAGAATTTAGAAATTAGTGCTTAGAATTTACCCTATTGGTGCTTAGAATTTATTCATCTGTCTGTATTTACAGCACTACCTTACTATGACAATTATCTTTTATCGTTCTACATAAACTCCTTTTATCATCCCTTAAATTACCTGGATGATAAGCTCGGTAATATCGAACAACTTGATTCTATCCTGATTTTTTTCAATAGCATCACCAAGGTTAGCCTCACACCAGGGGCAGGAGGTAACCAATGCCTCCGCTCCGGTAGCCTTTGCCTCCTCTATCCTTTCCGAGGCAGTCCAGAGGGCGAAATCCGGATAGCCTGATTTTACTCCCCCTCCCGCCCCACAGCACCAGCCGTATTCCCCCACTCTCTCCATTTCTATCAGTTCTATCCCCGGAATGCTCTGGATCACATTCCTCGGGGGGTCAAAGACGCCGTTCAACCCCATTACTTTGGGGAACTCTTTTACATACTGGATGTTTGTCCCTTCAACTATTGTCTCCTTGCCTTCCGAAGGTATGGATGGCTCCGATAGCCTTCCCAGATGGCATGGGTCATGGTAAGTAACTTGCATAGGGAGCTCTTTAGTAGGCTTAATCTTACCTTCCTTTATTAACTGATCAAAGAGTTCAGTGATATGCAGCACCTCAAAGTCCATCTCGGTGCCCACCCGGGGATATTTTGATTTAAACAGACCGTAGCAACCAGCACAGGAGGTAATTACCTTGCTTACCCCCAATTTATTGAAGATTTCAATATTGCGCTTAGCATACTCTTTAAAAAGCTCTTGAGCCCCAATGGTGAAAGCCGGGCTGGCACAGCAAAGCTCTTTGTTGCCGAGAATGCCAAAATCCACCCCGGCCCGCTTGAGAATAGTTACGGTATCTCGGGCCACCTTCTGCAGCTTGGGATTATAGGCATAGGTGCACCCCACAAAATAGAGCACATCTGCCTTCTCTTTATTTAGATCCTTAATCTCCAGACCCTTCGCCCAGGTAGTCCGCCGGGCTCTTGGTTGCAACCAGACATTATCGTAGCTTTTGATGCTATCAAGGATTGGCTTGTGAGCGGGAAGGGGTGCTTTGCCGTCTTCAAAGCACTTGGCGCGCAGCTCGAACAAGATCTCCAGAACCTCCATAGTGGTCCCGGTTTGGCAGGAAAGGTTACAGAGACCACAGGTTGTGCATCTGTATACAATATCCATGAGTAGATCTGAATAATCAATTCTTCCCTCCAGTAGTGACAAGGCGGTAATCAACCTTCCTCCTCCGGAATAGGGATGGAAGTTATATCTGGTTATACTCGGGCAGCCATAGGCAAACCTCCAGCTCTTTGCGATTGAACAGACCGGCACAAATTTACAACAGGAGCATCTCGTGCACCTTAGCATATCCTTCCGATAATTCTCTAAAGCCATAATCTACCTCCCTAAAAGCATAACCTGCCTGGATTCATAACATTGTTGGGATCGAATATGTTCTTTACCTTTCTCAAAGCGGCAACATACTCCGCATTCTGACCATAGACCATGTCCGACCAGGCCCCATAAGGTCTGGAGAAGAAGCCTCCTTTCGCCAATAAGGCCTTACTCGCCATAACATATGAGTTATAGACCTGGTCAGAGTCTTTGGCATTGTCGGGGTCGTAGAATAGAGTAAATTCAAGGTGGCAGGAGGTTCCCTGAACTATGGGCTGGAGGTAGATACCTATGTTCGCGGTGGGGTAGCCTAATTCTGTACTTGCTTCGGACATCGTATCTATCAGGGAAGAGGTTCTGTCCAGAGTAGTCAGGAAGAAGATGTCCTGATATCCTCCCTTAGGCTTGAGTTTCCAATAAGGCTCTGATGTCTGGGAGAGTGCCTCTAATACTTCCTTCTCGCCGGCCCCGGGAATCCCTTGCTGGGGCGTCACCCCAAGCTGCTGGGCAATATCCAGGGTATGGCCCTCCTGGTAGGCTACTTTTTCCTCAGGAAACCTCTCAAATCCGGCAATACAGAAGATGAGGCTCCACGGAGGCAACATCTTCCTTTTCTCTTCACTCTCAACAGCTTCATTGCCGAGAAGGGCACTTAGGTCCAGGTGGTTTAAGATGAGGATCTCATCACCATATCCCAACTTAAGGATCTGGTAAGTAAAATTAAGCAGATCCTCAAGCC
>JAUWWP010000404.1 GCA_030616835.1 Deltaproteobacteria bacterium
AAAAGGCCGGGGAGGAGTCTCTTCCCTCATTGGTAGCTCCTCGGTGCTGCCATAAATCGAGGACGAAGATGCGTAGATGAGCTTTTCAATCTTTCTGTCCTTACAGACCTCCAGTAAACGCTGGGTTACCTGCACATTATTTTCGGTATAGATCCGAAAATTTTCTCCCCAGCTATCTATGACCCCGGGCTGGGCCGCCTGGTGAAAAACATAGTCAACCCCTTCTACTAACTTATCTAACTGCGTATCCAAAAGGTTTTTTTCAATGAACTGAAAGTCTTTTCTTCCTCTTAGCCCTTCCAGGTTTTTTTCCTTCAGTCTCCGGGGATAGAAATCCAGGAAGCAGTCAATGCCCCTTACCTGATAGCCCTCCTTTAGCAATCTCTCCGAGAGATGGGAGCCAATAAAACCAGCACATCCGGTCACTAATACACGCAATATCTCAATCTCCTGATCCTTGAATTACTTTACCTTGAACAGCAAAAAGATAGTTATCGAAAACAGACCCAGCCAGGCATTGTATTCTTTATGACTTAATACCTGGAGCCAATCAAAGCTATCTTTAACCTTCATTTTGGTGGGATATCGAGGAATAAATCTGGGTACTCTGGCTCTATATGCAAGAAACTCCTCCCCGAAGATCCTGCCCACTTTTTCCTCTTCCTTCAGGATCAATCTCGAATATACAATTGAGAAAATCAGCAGAAAAGCAAGCATAAAAATGATGCTTCTCCCCATCAAGCATATACCCAGCCCCATAATAAAACTCCCCAGGTAAAGGGGATTGCGCACATAAGAATAAGGACCCTGGGTGGCCAGAACCTTACCTTTACTTATATAGCCCGAAGCCCAGGTGCGCAGGGCCTCCCCGGCCACGGCAACCCCCAGTCCCAGAAGGATAGCCAAGTGAGTAGGCCGGGAGAAGATCAGGAAGAGCCCGGCGAATAGGAAGCCGATTACTATCCTTTTCTTTACCATAAAATCGAGGAGTCTTATGAAAAGCAATCACCTTTCCCGGTCAAGAACTTTCAAAGTCCATGACCTTTAACTTACAATTAGGCTTTGAATAAAGCCGTTTATGAACTCTATAACACGATTCCCTGAAAAAATCAATTAGAAGCCAATTGTCGAGTAGGCATTTTCAACAACCTCCTTTCCCCCCCGATGCCCATCGGGGGGGTTGGGGGGGATTTTCATTGTTTTTTCTCCCTTGACGATCCATCAGTAATAGACTATAGATGTATGTATGTCGGGCATCTTGCCCGACATGCCTGTCCTGAGCGAAGTCGAAGGAATGGCGGGCTGGAAGCCCGCCTTACATAAATGGAAGAGAGAAATTACGCAGAAATTCTTGGGAAAGAGCCAGATATAGCAGTCCGGGCTCCGGGCCGGATTAACCTGATCGGAGAGCATACTGACTACAATAAGGGTTTCGTGCTCCCGGTGGCTATTGACCGCCAGATCACCCTGACTCTGGGGACAAGGGCAGACAAAAAGGTGATTATTTACTCTGGGGATTTTGGCGAGGAGGTCAGCTTCGATCTTTCCCAAGACTCATATGACTCAAAGAGAACATGGTCAAATTATCCCCGGGGGGTGATCCAGTCCCTAAAGATGGAGGGATGTGAACTAAAGGGTTTCAATGCCTTCTTCCGCGGAGACATTCCAATGGGGGTTGGCCTGGGCTCCTCGGCCGCGGTCGAGGTAGCCTTTGCCTATGGCCTGGACCAGCTTTTCGGCCTATCTCTTAAGCCAAAAAAGATGGCTCTTCTCTGCCAGGAAGCAGAAAATAGTTTTGTCGGCGTTAACTGCGGGATAATGGATCAGTTTACCTCACTTCTTGGCAGAAAAGACCATGCCCTATTGCTGGACTGCCGGAGCCTGGAATATCAATATATTAGGCTTAATCTAAAAGACTTCCGCCTAATTGTGATCGACACCGGGATCAAGAGGGAGCTGCAAGATACCCGATACAATATCAGGAGGAATGAATGCGAACAGGGAGTAAAGGTGATCTCCCGGTGTTTAAAAGCTATCCATTCCCTCAGGGAGGTTTCCCTTCTGGAATTTAATAATATCAAAGATTTCCTTCCCGAAAATCTGCGAATGAGATCTCAGCATGTTATTGAAGAGAACAAAAGGGTAAGGCTCTGCTCGAGACTCCTGGAGAAAGGCGATCTTCAAGGCTTCGGAAGGCTGATGGTAAAATCCCATCAGTCGCTAAGGGATCTTTTTGAGGTAAGCTGTGATGAGCTCGACTTTATTGTGGAGAAGCTGAGGAAAGATCCTGGGGTCCTTGGTGCCCGGATGACCGGGGCTGGATTCGGAGGGTGTGCGATTGCTTTAATCAAAGAAGACCATATTGAATCACTTGCCCAGGGGCTCTCGGGGAAATATCGGAAGAGATTCTCCGCCGAACCCAACTTCTACCCAATAAAGGCCTCTGCTGGGGCCAGTCGGATCGGAAGGGTCTAACCTAGCGTTATCTCGGCTGTTCACGGAATATAGTGGGTAGGCAGAATTAACCCACAGAATTACCATTGCCAGAGGAAGAAGATCTAATGTCAAATGACAAAGCTCAAAGTTCAAACAAAACCCAAAGTTCAAATGACAAATATTGGTGCACTTGTACACCAGTGCACCGATGCACCTGTTAAATTTGGCATTTAGTCATTTGACATTCATTTGTCATTTGGATTTTGACATTTGGATTTAATCCCGCATATATGCAAGACAATTCGTGATGAGCCGTTATCTCCTCGATAAGAACTGGCCTAAGATCGAATTAAACTCCTCGGGCTTTTCCACTGCCACCATATGCCCTGCCCCATTGATAATATTTAACCGGGAATTCTTTATCCTTTCCTGGAGATATTCAGAGTATCGTGGCGGCGTGAGCTGATCCTCATCACCACAGATGATCAATGTGGGCAGCTCGATACCCGGGAGCTCCTCCCGGATGTCAAACTTATCGCAGGCCCGGAAGTCATTAATCATCACCTCGGGCGTACCTTTGAGCATCTCCTTAATATGAGCATCCATGAGCTCCCGGGTGGTATTCTTGGCGAAGGAGAATTGAACGCTTTGCTTAATCGCAATCTCGAAAT
>JAUWWP010000553.1 GCA_030616835.1 Deltaproteobacteria bacterium
AATTACTCGAATTACACGAAACAAATCGAACTCCTGAGGAGCCCCGATGTCCATCGGGGCGTCCCGAAGGATTGGGAATTGGTCATTTACAGCACAATATTTACCAATTTGCCGGGCACAAGGATGACCCTTTTGATCTCCTGTCCCCGGGTATATTCCTTTATTCGGTCATTGGCCAGGGCTGCCTCCTTGATCTCCTGTTCCGAGCAATCGGCGTCCACGGTAATCTTGCTCCGGAGCTTTCCGTTGACCTGAAGCATGATCGGGATCTCCTCCTCCTGGATTGCTTCCTTATCGTATCCCGGCCAGGGTGTCTGAATAATGCTGGTCTTATGACCCAGGCTCTCCCAGATCTCTTCGGTGACATGAGGGGTATAAGGGGAAAGGAGAATAATCACCGCTTCGATGGCCTCCCGGAGCACTGCCCTGCCCAGCTCGAGACTCTCTGGGAAAGCTTCGGATAGTTTAAACTGATAGATGTAATTGACCAGTTCCCGGACGCGGGCGATTGCGGTATTTAAATGAAAACGCCGGTCAATGTCTTCACTCACCTGCTTGATCGTCTTATGGGTAAGCCGGTGAAGCTTGAGGGATTCCCCTTCCAGAGCTTGATCACCTCGGTAAGGGGGAATATCCAAAATAATCTCTAAATTATCATAGACCATCCTCCATACCCGATTAAGGAAACGGAAGGAGCCTTCCATCCCTTCGTCACGCCATTCCAGCTCCTTGTCCGGCGGGCAGTCAGAGAGAATGAATAGCCGGATAGTATCGACCCCATAGCGCTCAATCTGCTCATCAGGATCAACTACATTCTTTTTGGAGTTTGACATCTTCTCAATTCTGCCCACAATCACCTGCCTGCCGCAGTGAACACATTTTCCCTCCTTCACCTCTTGGGGAAGCAGGAGCCCATGTTGCTTACATTCATTAGTTTCCTTACAGACCATCCCCTGGGTCAGCAGGCGGGTAAAAGGCTCATCAATATCAATCAGACCCAGGTCCCGGAGCACCCGGGTAAAAAACCGGGAGTAGAGGAGGTGGAGGATCGCGTGCTCTATGCCCCCAATGTACTGATCCACCGGCATCCAGTAGTCCACGAGCCTCTTGTCCAGCATGCCCTGATGATAGTCCGGGCAGGCATAGCGATCGAAATACCAGGAGGATTCCACAAAGGTATCCATGGTATCGGTCTCCCGCCGCCCCGGCTTCCCGCAGCTCGGGCAGTCAGCCTTGACAAATTCGGGCGAGGAGGCCAGAGGGGAACCGCCTTCTCCGGTGGGCTCCAGCTCCGGAGGAAGTATAACCGGCAAGTCCTCCTCGGGAACCGTTTGAGTCCCGCACTTATCGCAGTAGATCACGGGTATGGGTGCCCCCCAGTAGCGCTGGCGAGAGATTCCCCAGTCCCGGAGCCGGTAATTGACCGCCCTTCTTCCCAACCCTTTTTCTTCCAGGTGTTCAATGATTTTCTCCTGGAACTGGGTGTTGGGTAGGCCATTGAATTGTCCGGAGTGGACCATTGCGCCTTCACCTAAATAGGCCTCGGTCATTGTTTGGGGATCAGGGCTGCTCTCAGGAGGCTGGACTACCACAATTACCTTTAGCCCGTATTTGCGGGCGAAATCAAGATCCCTCTGGTCGTGGGCAGGGACTGCCATCACTGCCCCGGTTCCGTATTCC
>JAUWWP010000099.1 GCA_030616835.1 Deltaproteobacteria bacterium
TCCTGAATATAATCTCCCAAATCTCTCTTCTTCATAGAAATATGACCTCCTCAAGGATATACCTCCCGATCCTTGGCTTAAGAGCCTTTTTAGATACAAGGTCTATTTTCCTTCCCACAATCTCTTCAAGATACTCCTCAAGCTCAAGAAACTTAAAGAACCCTATAGGCTTATAAAACTCAACAGTATATCTACATCACTCTTTTTTCTCCCCCCCCCTCTTACAAAAGAGCCAAAGATACCTATTTCTTTAACCATAAACTTCTCTCTTAAGATAGGCTTACCCTTTTTCAGGACCTTTTTGATCTCTTCAAGATCTTTTCTCTGTTTCATTCTAACTATCCTCAGAATAAGAGTTAGCCAGTTTAATGGCTCTGTACTGCGACCAATTTTTCAAGACATTTTTATGGTCTAAAATGTGAGCTTCTAACGGGGGTTACTTATTTAACATAATCTTTGATTTTCAAAAATGGTTTATCGTTATGGATCGCAATTCTATCTCATTCCCGAATTTTTCTAGCATCTTACCGCAATAAAGCCAACAAAAGCAAATCCTAATGACCAAATCCACTAGAAATCTCAGATTTTAAATTTCAGATCTACAATCTACAATCTGCAATCTACAATCTATTACCTCTGCATTTTGCAATTATCTCCGAAAATCGAATGACCTCCCCGATTTTCGAATACTTTTCTTTAATCATCTGGATAAAAACTAATAGAACGGAGCGACCTTTTTTTCTATTCCAAAAGATTCTTTGATGAAAATTGCTTTAATTTCAATAGGTTAATTTAATCCTAAAAATTAAGTAGGGGGTCAGGAAGTGATCATCATCACATTCTGGCACATATCTTGCAATTTCTAAATAGAAAGGTTAAAATTTATCAGGCTTGCTCTTTAAGAGGTAAATGAAATGAGACTTCGGCTCAGGATTAAAAGATGGTTGGTGAACTCGCTGCATGGGATTCTGCACAGCTTAGAAGATCCAACTCCAAAGGGTGATGATCGTAAATTAGCAGGAAGCAAGACGGTAAGGCTTTCCTCGGGGGATTTCAAGACCCAGATGCTCCGGAAGGGAGAGGTTCTGGAGGTAGGAACAATTCTAAGGAATAGGTATCGGATCGAGGAATTTTTAAGGAGCGAAGGAGGGATGAATAAATATTTAGTAGTAAAGGCAGAAGAAGAGGCAGTGCGAAACTGCTGGGACTGCGGAAATGAAGCAAAGGATCTTGCTGATCCTTTCTGCTCCGTCTGCGGGGCGGAACTCAGGAAAAAAGTGTATTTAATCAGTGAGGCTCCTCTGGGTGATTTCTTTTCAGCCGAGGCTGAGCTTTTGAACAAAGGCGTCTTAAATCCCGGAGTAAAGAGAATCTACGATGTCTTTGAGCAGGGAGAAAGGTCTTATCTGATAGAAGACTGGCTGCCGGGAGGGTTTCTGGCGGAGGTGGCGAGGCCTTTAGATAAGGGAAGGGTAAAGGAGATGGGGATCTGTCTGGCCGAAGCCCTTGGATACCTCCATCAAAAGGGCATTTGCCGGATCAATATGGGCGAGGAAAATATCCAACTTTACGGAGGATTGGTAAAGATCTCCAGCCTGGTCGGATGCGATATCGAACCGGGAGCCGCTCCGGTAAAGAAGAGGAAAAAGGATCTAAAAAATTTGAGTAGAACCCTAAGGGATCTGTTAGGGGACGAAGTGAACTCAAGCACCCTGCGAGAAATCTTCGAGGATGGTACCCGGGGGAAATTCTCTTCGGCAGAAGAAATACTCAAAGAGCTTAAGAGACTGGACCTCTCGGAGATTCTGGCAACAAAGGAACTGCCCAATGTAGGTGGGCTGACCGATGTGGGAAGGGTGCGAAGCTTCAATGAGGATAACTTTATTACCGAAAGGCTAACTGGTGAGCTCGGACTTTACCTGGTGGCCGACGGGATGGGGGGGCATGAGGGAGGGGAGATCGCCAGCCGGTTGGCGGTGAACACGATCCTGGAGGAGGTCCGCAAAAAACTCGGGGCAGTAGATGCGGCCCGGAGCAAGGAGGATTATTTAAAAATCCTGAAGGAATCAACAAAAAAGGCTAATACTGCCGTTTACCAGTATGGCCGGGATAATCAAAAGGATATGGGGACAACCGCTACCGCGGCTCTTGTTCATCGCTATAAGGTTTATCTGGCCAATGTTGGTGATAGCCGGGCCTATCGAATTGGCCCGGAGGAAATCACCGGGCTAACCGTTGATCACTCCCTGGTGGCCAAGCTAATCTCTTTAGGTCGCCTCTCCCCGGAGGAGGCCAGGGATCATCCCAAGAGCAATGTCCTTTATCGGTGCATCGGCACTGAGGAGAAGGTAGAAGTGGATCTGTTTAATCTGGAGGTAAAAGAGGGGGAATTTTTGCTCCTCTGCTCTGACGGGCTCTGGGGTGAGCTAAAGGATGACGAGATACATTCGATTGTCAGAGAATGCTCATCACCGCAGCAGGGATGCTGGGAATTGGTTCGGGCAGCGAAGGAGCAGGGAGGCCGGGATAATATTACCGCAATCTTGGTAAGACTATGAACTTATTGGCTCTTCACGGAATCTTGTCCTGAGCTTATCGAAGGAATAGTGGATAGAACGCGAGATAATGTCAAATGTCAAAGCTCAAATACTTCAGGGAGTAGCAGGGAGTAGCAAGGAATAGCAGGGAGTAGCAGGGACTTGAACCCTTGAATCTTATCTATTGACATTTGGTTTTTTACCTACATTTAAAAAAGAAAGGGGGGAAGAAAAATGGCGAAGGAACTAAACTTAAAGGTCTTACTCAGCCGGGATGAGGTTCCGGTGAGCGGGAAGGAGCAGTTGATTTACGCCCTGCTGGAGTTAAACCCCGGTAAGGCAGAAGGGGTAGGGATGCCCGCCAATCTATGCCTGGTTCTGGACCGCAGCGGCTCCATGGAAGGAGACAAGATAGATAACCTCAAGCAGGCAGTGAACACAATGGTGGATCAACTGGGAGAGGAGGACTATCTCTCCCTAATAATCTTCGATGATGAGGTTGAGGTGATTCTCGGCAGCCAGGCAGTGCTGGATCGGGAGGCGATCAAACGCCAGGTGGAGCTCCTTATCCCCCGAGGGGGAACCCAGATCTCCCTGGGCCTGAAGCAGGGGATGGAGGAGATCAAGAAAAACTACTCCGAGGAGAGGGTAAACCGGATGCTGCTTCTTACCGACGGAGAGACCTGGGGGGATGAGGAAGAGTGCCTGAAGCAGGCTCAGGATGCAGAGAAAATGGGAGTCTCCATCACTGCTCTGGGGATTGGAGAGGAGTGGAATGAGAATCTTCTGCTAAAGATCGCCGAACAAAGTGGGGCCGGCTCCTACTGGATCCAGGAGCCCGGAGAGATTCTGGACTGTTTCCAGGAGGAGATTAAGGCAGTGCAGTCAGTAGTGGTTACCGGGGTGGAGGCAACCGTGAGGTTGAGTAAGGGGGTTAAGCTTCAGAGCATTCATCGAACCCAACCGATGATCTCCAAACTGGAGCTCCCGCAAGCTGAGGAGAGCTTTATCCTGCCGCTGGGCAGCCTGGATCAAGATCGGGGTCAGTCCCTTCTAATTGAGGCTCTTCTGCCACCCCGGGATGCCGGGAAATTCCGAGCCGGGCAGGTGGAGGTAAACTATGATGTGCCCGGGCAAGGGGTTAAGCAAGAGAAGCTAAGAGCTGATGTTGTCCTGAGTTATTCCACCAACCCTGCCACCCGGGTAAATGCTAAGGTGATGAATCTGGCGGAGAAGATCAGTGCCTTCAAGCTCCAGACCCGGGCCCTTAAGGAGGCCGAGCTGGGAAATGTGGAAGGGTCAACCCGAAAGCTACGGGCAGCAGCCACCAGACTCCTGGATCTGGGAGAGCTGGAGCTGGCGGAGGCAACCAGAAAGGAGGCAGAGAACCTGGAGAAGCTCGGCAAGATGAGCTCAACGGGCACCAAGAAGCTCCAGTATGGAACAAGAAAACTTACCCAAAAGCTAAATATGGAGGATTTATAGAAAGGAGGTGTTGTAGATGAAGTGTCCAGAATGCGAAACCGAAAATGTTGAAGGAGCCCTGTTTTGTGATGAGTGCGGCACAAAGCTGGCCGAGGAGGCTCAGGCTCCAGAGGCCCCGGAGACTCCGGAAGCCCCGGAGGCTCCAGAAGCCCCGGCAGCAGCCGGGATGGTGCGGGTTTTAAAGGATTCGGGTGAGGAGATTGAGCTGCCGGAGGCAGATGAAGTCACTATCGGGAGGGAGGATCCGGTAAGTGAGATCTTCCCGGATATTGACCTCACACCTCACGGCGGAGAGGAAGACGGTGTCTCTCGAAGTCACTGTAAGATTATCAAGCAGGGGGATGAATACAAGATTGAGGATCTGGAGGCCACAAATTTGACCTTCGTAAACAAAAAGAAGCTGGAACCCCATCAGCCGGAAGCACTTAACGAAGGGGATGAGATCCGCCTGGGGAAGGTGGTTCTGACCTTCAAGGCAAAGGAGTAATGAGGGCTTGCGCGTAATTTTACGGGCTGGAAAGCCTCGCCTAAGATTAGAACTCAAATGATGCGTAAATGTAGGGGCCGACGCCTGCCTGCCGTAGCTTCAGCGTAGGCAGGTCTCTGTCGGCCCGACCTGTCCTGAGCTTGTCGAAGGAATAAGGGTGGACACAGAGGTCCACCCCTACAACCCGTCTTCTATGCTCGGACTTACACTAAATAGGATAGGCGGGGCTTTCCAGCCCCGCTGACGGCTGTCGGGTTCAGGAGGTTTTTATGTCTACCAAGATACGAATGTTTTATTATTCAGTAGCCGGCCTTTTGGGAGGGATTGCCAGTTGGGCTTTTGTGCTTCTCGTCCTGAATCTTGCTCTGGAGCCCCAATATCTTCAGCAGGTATTTTTAGGAGGTTTGGTGGGGGCCTCTGTCGGTCTCTTTGTCTGGTCAATTGAGGGGGTAGCAAGCAGAGAACCGGGTTCGGCAATCAGGGGAGCGCTTCTTGGGGGAGGCTCAGGGCTGATTGGAGGTGTGCTCGGTGGGCTGGTAGGAACCACCATTTTTCAGGAGATTGGAACCTGGGTTACCGAAGAGGCCAGTCAATATGCCGAGGCCGGGGTTTCGGTAGGACTGGCCCTGGGCTGGATGATCCTGGGGCTCTTTGTGGGTGGGAGTGGAGGAATCATCGGAAGATCCAGGAGGAAGGTCGGCTATGGGATAATTGGAGGCTCTCTTGGCGGCTTCTCTGGTGGTCTGGCCTTTAATTATCTCCATGGAGACAACATTTATGCTACCGCTCTCGGCCTTAGTTTTCTGGGGGGAAGTATCGGATTTTTTATCGGTCTGGTGGAGGAGGTGCTGACCACGGTCAAGCTCACCATAGTCAAAGGCCGCAACGAAGGAAAGGAATTTCCAATCCTGAAAGACACGGTTACCATTGGCCGGGATGACCGCTGTGATGTTTGTCTGTCCGGATGCGAAGGGGTGGCGCTCAATCATGCTGAGATCCATCGCCAGGATAGGAGACTGTTTATCCAGGATCTGGGAGGTGAGATCGGGGTTTATGTCAATGATGTCAAGATCGAGCGCGAAGAGATCAGGGATGGGGATCTACTGAGGCTGGGAAGTGTTATCCTGATGGTAACTACAAGCAAGGAAGAAAGGGCGGAAAAGCCTTCAGCAGCCCTAAAGGCAAAGGCCCTGGGGATTTTGCTCTCGGGCTGGCTGCTTCTGACCGGGAGCAATAGCCTTTATGCCACGGAGGGGATCTCGGTCAATATTAATCAGTTCGACCTTTCCGAGTATCCTCTGGTAAATGCCTACATCTCCATTCTGGATGAGGATAATAATCCAATTAAGGATGCTCTTCGAGAGGATTTTACTATTTATGAGAATGAGGAGCCAGTAGCCCTCCGGGGTTTTGATCAGGTAAGCACCTTAAAAAGGGGGAAAGAGGCCTCAATTGCCCTGGTGGTGGACAAAAGCGAAAGCATGAGAGGAGAGAAGATCCAGAGGGCTAAAGCCTCCCTTATGGAGTTCATCCGGTTGATGGAAAAAGGAGATCGGGCAGTCATCATTACCTTCTCGGATAAGGTAACGCCGGAGGGAAATCTAAGCGAAGATAAAGCAATGCTCAATCAGAAGGTTCAGATTATCGAGGTCGGCGGCCATACTGCCCTCTACGATGCGATTTATCAGGGAGTGGCTATGGTAAAAGGACTTGCCGGAAGAAGGGCGGTTATTGTCCTGACCGATGGGATTGCCAATCGGGGAAGGTATAATATTGGGGATTCCATTGATTATGCCACTGAGAATTATACCTCGGTTTATGTCATTGGCCTGGGCAAGGATGTAAGGGGGGAAAGACTAAGCCGAATTGCCCGGGAGAGTGGAGGGGAATATTTCTTTTCTCCCACCGCTCAGGAGCTCCCGGGCTTTTATGAAACTATCAGCCAGCACCTGAAAAATGAATACCTGATAAGCTACCGGGTACCCGAAAGCGGTGAATACCTGCGCAATGTTAAAGTAATGGTATCTTACCGGGGTAAGGCCGCTGTCGCCGAGAGAAAGTATTTCTCGCCCGCCGCTACCCTTTTCGGGGCGAAAAGGGCACTGCCTCCCTGGGTATTCTTGGCCCCCATCCTGGCCATCGCTGCTCTCTTAGCTTTCTCCCTCCGGGAGGTGGAGAAGAGATATGTCCGGGCTCATATCCGGGTTGTTCGAGGTCATTCCACCCGGAAGGAATTTCTCCTGGAGGATGAGTTGGTTACCCTGGGCAGGGATGAGAGAAATGCCATCGGGCTTTTCCGAGACCCGGAGATCGAGCAGTATCATGCCGAGATCCACCGGGAGGATGGTCGCTATCTCCTTCTGGATAAAGAGAGCGGGTCCGGAAGCTGGGTCAACCATCAGAGGATATCCGTGAGGATGGAGTTAAAGGATGGAGATATTATCGGGCTGGGAAAGGCCCGGCTCCTTTTCCGCTTTCAGGAGGAAGCCCTTGAGGAGAAGGATCTCGGCCGGAGGTGCCCTGAGTGCCAGGGGAAGCTACGAGCCCGGGCCAGGTTCTGCCCGCACTGCGGAAAGAAGCTTTAGGTCAGGGTCGACAATTCGGACATAATAATAACTGTTTCCCCCAGGGTAAGGCCCATAGTCCCCTCTCCCCTGGGGGAGAGGGGAAGGGTGAGGGGGAAAACGGATGAAAAATTTACCCCCTCTCCTTCGACTCCCCTCAGGACAGGCTTTATCCTCCCCCATCGAGGGGGAGGAGGTTGTATTGAATATAGAATTTTGGGAGAGAAGCCTTCCCCATGGGGAAAATCTCTGGGAATTCTTACTCTTTCCCTGATGTTCAAATTACAGGTAGGGTAAATGTTACCGACAGGGAAGATACTCAAGAACCGCTATAAGATCCTTGAAATTGTGGGGGGAGGAGGAATGGGGGCGGTATATAAGGTTGAGGAAAAAGGCAGGATCGTAGCGGTAAAATCAGTAAAGAGCAAGTTTGCCAATCCGGAAGAGAGAACCCAGGTCCTGGAGCAGTTCAAGACTGAGGCCCGGATCCTCTCGAAGTTAAATCATCCCAACCTGCCCCGGGTTACTGATTACTTCTACGACAAGAGCCATCACTATCTGGTGATGGAATATGTTGAGGGAGATACCCTGGAAAGGCTTCTGGAAAAGCAGGGCTCAAGGCCCTTCTCCGAAATAAAGGTATTGAACTGGGGAGTTCAGCTCTGCCGGGTTCTCTATTTTCTGAGCATCCAGAGGCCAAAGCCCATTGTTTTCCGGGACCTGAAGCCAGCCAATATTATGGTGACCCCCCAGGGCAGGATCAAGCTCATTGACTTCGGGATTGCTCGATTTTTCAAGGAGGAGAAGAACCAGGACACCTACATCTTCGGCACCCCGGGATATGCCGCTCCGGAGCAGTATGGTACCGGGCAGACCGATACCCGCTCGGATATCTTTTCCCTGGGAGCTACCCTTCATCACTGCCTTACCGGGGCGGATCCCAATCTGAACCCATTTGAGTTCAAATCGCCAA
>JAUWWP010000314.1 GCA_030616835.1 Deltaproteobacteria bacterium
AAGGGGGTTATCCTCCGAATCAATCCCGAGGCCCGAATCGTTGATATCACCCATGAGGTTGAGGCTCATAATGTCTTCGAGGCTGCCTTCGTGCTTGCCGCTATCCATCGATTCTTCCCCCGGGGAAGCGTGCATCTGGTTATCGTCGATCCCGGGGTAGGCAGTAAGCGGAGACCAATTCTAATAGAGACCGAAGGGTATTACTTTGTTGGACCCGACAATGGAGTCTTTACCTTTATCTCCGAGTTTAGTGAAATTAAAAGCGTTACTGCAATTTGCGAGCCGAAATATCTACTCCCCCGAATAAGCGATACCTTCCATGGCCGTGATATCTTTGCCCCGGTAGCCGCTCACCTCACCCAGGGCGTTGACCCCAGGGAGTTTGGAAGCCCACTTAAAAAATATAAGAAACTCCAGGTTCCCAGACCAAGAAAAAAGAGGAGAGAGATATTAGGAGAGATAATCCATATTGATAAGTTCGGGAATCTTGTCTCGAATATAACCGAGGAGAGCATCGGAGATCTGCTGCCGGGCAAGGACTATCAGATAATTGTTGGCAGCAGGAAGATCTCCCGGCTCAGCAGGGCTTACTCCGGGGTTAAAAAGGGAGGGGTTCTTGCTATCTTTGGGAGCTCAGGGTTTCTGGAGATCTCGGTGAATCAGGGAAATGCCTCCCGGGCTCTATCCCTGGGGAAAGGTGACCTCATCACTGTGATTCTGGCATAAGGGAAAGATTTGGGAGTGCCGGGTGAGGAACACTATCATTGCAAAATGAAAATTGCAAAATGAAAAATGAAAAATTTAATTGAATTGGGATTTGGTCATTGGTCATTGGGATTTGACAGAAATGGTATTTTGTTTCGCTCAGCCTTTGCCTGGGAAAAGTAATTATTTCTTATGTCCGAATTATTAAACATCATCAGACTTCGTTATGGCGTGGAAACTTAAAAATAAGGCCAAGCTACTCCTTAAGCAGGAAGATGGAACAGTTTTTAAACCCTGGGGAGCCAAGACCACCTTCGCCTTAATTTATCCCAACCACTACTGGGTGGGGATGAGCAATCTTGGCTTCCAGGCAGTCTATTCCCTGCTTAACCGCCATCCTTCCTTCCTCTGCGAGCGGGCCTTTCTCCCGGAAAAGGAGGATTTGAAGGGCCTCTACCAATCCCGCCGCCCGCTTTTCTCTTTAGAATCCCAGCGGCCTTTAAAAGAGTTTAATATCCTGGGATTTTCCATCTCCTTTGAGAATGATTACCTTAATGTGCTCAAGATCCTCGAGCTGGCAAAGATCCCTTTAAAGAGAGAGGAAAGAGGTAGTTCTGACCCCCTTATCATCGCTGGAGGAATTACTGCCTTTCTCAACCCCGAGCCCTTAGCTGATTTTATTGACCTCTTTATTATCGGGGAGGCCGAGGAAGTTGTGCCTGAGCTTGTGCAAACTTACGAAGGCTACTCCAACTCTGGCCTCCCTCGCAGTAGGCTGATCTCCTTGCTGGGCAGATTAGAAGGAGTTTATGCGCCAGGAAACTATCGGATCCTCTACCACGATGATGGTCCAATCGCTGGCTTTGAGCCCCTAAATGGAGCTCCGGGGAAGATCAAAAGAAGATTAGTTAAAAAACTGGAAGTTCACCCGGCCTATTCTCAGATCTCCACTCCGGCTACCGAGTTCGGGAGAATGCTCCTGGTGGAGCTGAGCCGCGGCTGCCCCTGGCGGTGCCGCTTCTGTGCAAGCGGTTATGTGTATCTGCCCCCGAGGAGCTACCCGGTAGAATGTATCAAAGAAGTGGTTTCAATGGATCAAAAAGGGAAGATAGGTTTAGTGAGCTCCCAGCTCTCCAGCAGCCCTGGCCTGGAGGCCATTATGAGTTCAATCCTCGATCGGGGCAGTAAGGTCTCAGTCGCTTCCTTGAGGCTTGATCTGATTTCGGAAGAGACCCTTTATTTCTTGAAGAAGAGCGGGCATAAAACGATCTCTCTGGCACCGGAGACCGGCTCAGAGAGACTGCGAAAGGTAATCAATAAAGGTTTCTCCGACGAAGACATCCTTAACGCAGTGGAAAGAATCATCAAGAATGACATCCTTAACCTCAAACTTTACTTTATGGTCGGCCTTCCCGGGGAAACCATCCCAGATATAGAGGCTATTGCCGACTTGGTTAAAATGATCAAAAGTCAGGTCCTAAAATATGGCCGGAGCCGCCGTCTGGGAACCTTGACCTTGAGTATCAATCCCTTCATCCCCAAGGCATCTACCCCCTTTCAGTGGCATGGCTTCGAGGAGATTAGCTCCCTTAAGGAAAAATTAGAGATAATAAAGAAAAAACTGAAGGGAGAAGGAAATGTGGCGATAAAGACCAAGTCCTTAAGATTAAGCTATCTTCAGGCATTCCTGTCCCAGGGAGACCGGAGGGTAGGGAAAATATTGCTTACTGCCCACCGGCGAGGGTGGCGCAGTGCCCTGCGGGAGGCAAGGCCTCACCCTGACTTCTATGTTTATCGGCAAAAAGATTTTTCAGAGCTTCTTCCCTGGGATTTCATTGATCACGGGATTAAGAAGGAGTATCTGAGTGAGGAATATCGGCGGGGAATGGAAGGGATCCTCTCTCCGCCCTGCCTGCCCGGAGCCTGCACCCGCTGTGGGGTGTGCGGCTCGGTATCGGTCAAACAAACCGTTTCCTCCCCCTTGATGGGGGAGGACCTGCCCCGATGTCCATCGGGGTGAAGTGGGGGTGAATAAGAATATAGAAGGGGTATTGGAGTTTATAAGGAGAAGGCTTTTATCCCCTCCCCTAACCCCTCCCACAAGGGGAGGGGAATATCGAGCCCTTTACCCAATAAATTTATCCTGAGCCTGTCGAAGGAATAGGTATACTGCCAACAATTTATGACATATCTTTAAGAAGAAGGAGAAAACTTTGATGAAAAAATTGAGCGTTCGCACCAGCTCCCAGATCGAGATGCTCGATATCACCTCCCAGATCGAAAAGGTGGTTGAGGAGAGCGGAATAACCGAGGGGGTATGTTATCTCTTTGTGCCCCATACCACTGCCGCAGTAACCATCAATGAGGGAGCAGATCCCTCAGTTAAAAGCGATATCCTGAAGGAGCTGGACAAGAACATCCCGCTGCAAGACAACTACCAGCACCGGGAAGGAAATGCTGCTGCCCACATCAAGGCCAGCATCATCGGCTCCACAGAGATTGTTCCGGTTGATAGCGGAAGGCTGGTTCTGGGAACCTGGCAGTCTATCTTTTTCTGCGAGTTTGATGGGCCCAGGACAAGAAGTGTCCTGGTAAAGGTAATGGGATAATAATGACCAAATCCCAATGACCAATGACCAAATCCCAAAAGGGAAAATCGTTTCGTGTAATTCGTGAAATTCGTGGTTCAAATCCCAAATCAATCATTTACATTTTATATTTTTCATTTTACATTTTGCAATCCGCCTTCAGGCGGAAGGAGGAGGGTACATGGAATTGGAAAGCATTGTTAGGGTTTATAACGAGGCGGTTGGGATTAAGGGAGGGCATGGAAGGCTGATCAGGATAAATCCCCAGGGATACTATGAGATTTCCCTTGAAATCCAGGGAAAATCTTATAGCTCCTTCCTTCCCATAAGCTGCACGGCGATTATCTCAATTGAGCCAGAAACGGAGACCGTCGAGCGAATTGAGGTCGAGCGCTAATACTATTCTAAATTGTCTTAAAAATCGAGATTGTCGGCAGAGTCTTCTTGATGAATAAAGAAAGATTGCAGCCCGAGGGGATCAGCAGAAATGTCTGGACCTTAGGGTGGGTCAGCTTCCTCAACGATGTCAGCAGCGAGATGATCTACCCCCTTCTCCCCAT
>JAUWWP010000106.1 GCA_030616835.1 Deltaproteobacteria bacterium
TGGAGGCCTTAACCGCTGTGGCCGCCGCCGCCCTGACCATTTACGATATGTGCAAGTCTTCTGATCGGGGGATGATCATCTCGGAGATAAAGCTTCTGGAAAAGAAAGGGGGGAAGAGCGGAAGGTTCATCCGCACTTAAATAATGTTCATTTTTGATTTTCTACAAAAAAATATTAAAAAAACTTGACAGAGGGGATCTACTAATATAATATTAATATAATTTTCCGGAGGCCTAAAATAGATTTCGAATGAAAGGAGGTGGAAAAGGAAAGGAATAGAATCCGTGGGAATCTGGTGGCTCTGATTCTCACACTTTTGTAGTTTATCTGATGTAAAAGAAGGAGGATTGAAATGAAACGACTAATTGTAGCAGTGGTTGCCCTTGTGGCAGTATTTGCACTGTCTTCTGCATCGGTTTATGCAGTAGAAGGGCTATCAGCAGGAGCAAAGGCTGGGTTGAACATTGCCACCCTTTATGGTAGCGATGTTGAGGATGCGAAAATGAAAATAGGAGCTGCGTTTGGAGGTTTTGTTAACTACAGCATCAATGACAACATTGCCGTTCAGCCAGAGCTCCTATTCAGTATGAAGGGCGCAAAGTCGGAATTCGAGGAAGAGATTCTTGGCGTGAAGTTTAGCATGAAGGAAACGATGAAGCTGAGTTATCTGGAAATCCCGATTCTGGCCAAAGTATCAATACCAATGGAAGGAAAGGTTAAACCTGTCCTGCTTATTGGTCCTTCTTTAGGTATACTCCTAAGTGCCAAAGATAAGATAGAAATGGAAGCTGCTGGAGTATCGGCATCGGCAGAGGTAGACATTAAAGAAATTATAAAGCCTATTGATTTCGGGTTAGTCTTTGGCGGAGGTGTTGATGTTGCTGAGCTTGGCCCAGGGAATCTCACGGTTGATGCCCGGTACACTTTAGGATTGACTTCGATTGATGATTCAGGTCTTGATCTAAGCATGAAGAACGGAGTGATTTCAGTAATGGCTGGATATTCTTTCCCACTGTAACGAAGCATTTTGCCTGACAGCCTATAGAGAATTAATTCTCTTATAATATCAATCATTTAACCCTTTCCAGTTATTCTGGAAAGGGTTTTTTGTTTAATTTGTTAGAAATTAGTGCCGACCCTTTATGTTGATTTTGGAATACACTTACCTATTTGTCCTGAGGAGGCTAGCCTCTCCTTCGAGACACTTCGTTCCTCAGGAAATTGGCCAGCCCTCTCGAAAGGTCTGTCGAAGGAAAGGAAGATTAGTTCGTATCCTACGATAGGCCTGTCCTGAGCTTGCCGAAGGGTTCAGGACATGCTTGTCGAGGGGGACACCGAGATGAATCTCCAAATTGACATTAGCAAATAAATAATTTAATATCATTGATAAAATTGGAAGTAAGGGAAAATGAGGAACTTGATGGAAGAAGAGGAAATCAAAAATCTGATTGAGGGACTAAACATTGGAGCCAGCTTTTCTTTGTAAAAAAAGATGTATAAGTATGAGGTAATTGTATATTGGAGTGATGAAGACGGAGTATATATAGCTGAAGTACCTGAATTGCCAGGGTGTATGGCTGATGGAGCAAGCTATGAAGAAGCTTTAAAAAATGTTAAAGAAATTATTTCTGAATGGATAGAAACAGCGAAAAAATTAAGGAGAGAGATTCCCAAGCCGAAGGGAAAGCTTATGTATGCATAATTTGAAATTCTCTTATTTTTGACATTTAAAAAGGGATTTGATAGTGTTACACATTAAGATAAATCAGGAATTGTATCCAATATTTATCCTTCGACAGGCCCTTCGGTGGAGTTTATCCTGAGCCCAGATTTTTCGCGGAGCCTGTCCTGAGCCCATTCTTCAGATTCTTCGCTTCGCTCAGAATGACTGGGTCGAGGGGCTCAGGACACAGCTAAGGATAAGTTTTATTCGTTGACTGTAGTGATAATAATATAAAATCTTAAGAAGGGAGGGGAGTTGTGGTGAAGTCAGTTAAGGGAATCTATGATGGGAGAGAGGTAAAACCGTTAGAACCTATACGAACGGAGAAAAAGTATAGGGTGGAAATTAATTTCATAGAAGAACTTAAGGAAGATGGGGCAGGTGAAGATACTATGAAACTGGCTGGTCTTTTGGATGATTTATCCGAGGAAGAATTCAAGGAGTTCCAAGAGATTGCATTTCTTACCAGGGAGAAGTTTTTTGGGAGGAGGAGCTCTGGGCTATGAAACGTTCTCTCTTGGATACAGACATATTATCCTTCTTCATGAGGGGGGAGGAAAAGGTTGTTAAGAAGGTGGTGAGATATTTAAAGGGGTATGGAAGGCTTGATACCACAATTATTTCATACTACGAAATATTGAAAGGATTGAAACTTCTTAACCGGCCATTGAAGATTCGTGAATATCGCAGATTGACGAAGAATTTTAACATCCACGGTATTGATATCGAGGACGCGGAGCTTGCTGCGGATATTTATGCTGATTTGAGGCGGAAGAAAAAATTGATTGGAGATGCCGATATTATCATAGCTGGGATAGCCAAGGCAAAGGGAATGGTGCTTGTCACCAACAACATAGAACATTTTAGCAGAGTTGAAGGGTTGGAAATAGAAAACTGGTTGAGAGACTGAAGGAGAGAAAGATGCGAAGGACTAAGTTCATGACTCTCATTTTTTACCGTTTAGCCAGATGTTTTCCCACTACCATAACAAAGCATTTAAACTACAGCTAATGTAGAATTAATCCTTTATCTAATATCAATAATTTAACCCTTTCCAGTTATTCTGGAAAGGGTTTTTTTATTCAATTTTTTGGAATTGTGGTAACTATATGTTTATTCCAAATAATGCGAATGTAGGGGTTCAATTTATTGAACCCGATCCGCCTGAGGAGGAGGACCGGGCTTGATAAATCAAGCCCCTACAAAAAACAGACAGGGGAGAGGGAACTAAAAGGGATAAGGGTGGACAGAGCCTGTCCTGAGCCCTGTCCTGAGGTACTCGAAGGGTTGTCGAAGGAGAGGTCCACCCCTACAAGTCTGAGGCGGACTAAACCCCGTTAGAAGCTCACTTCGTAAGAGATTCACCCCGATGGACATCGGGGCAAGGGTCTTACGGGGCTCACACAAGACTTTATTCCACCTGATGCGGATTTCTACGGGGTACTTTTGGGGAAACTCCTGAATTTTATTTATTTTATTTATTTGACAAAGGCTGGCTAAGTTGCTAATTTATTAAGATAGCCTTGCAAAGAGAGGGATAAAATGAAACGGACATTTCAGCCCAGTAATATTAAGCGAAAGAGAACCCATGGTTTCCGCAAAAGAATGAGCACCAAGGGGGGAAGGAAAATCCTGAAAAGGAGAAGGGCCAAAGGTAGAGCCAGGCTGACAGTCCAGATCAGCAAGAAATGAAAGAGTTCGGCCTTGGAAAGGAAAAGAGAATTCTGAAGGATGATGAGTTTCAACAGATTTACCGAAAAGGAAAGAGGTGGCACACCAAAAACTTTACGGTGATCGCCTCCCCTAACTCCCAGGGATATGCGCGGTTGGGGCTCAGGGCTGGAAGAAAGGTAGGCGGTGCAATTAAAAGGAACCAGGTTAAGCGGCTGGCCCGGGAATTCTTTCGGCTTAATCAGCACAGATTGGTAGGCTCCCAGGATTATCTAATCATCGCTAGAAAGGAAGCAAGCGATCTAAATTATAACCTGGTTTTTGATGAACTTAGCAGGCTTTTTGATAGTTAGAAAGATCCTTATTGGAGTTATTCGATTTTATCAGAGATTTATCTCTCCTTTCTTCCTCCCCTGTTGCCGCTTCACTCCTACCTGCTCCGAATACTCACGGCAGGCCCTGGAGAACTACGGTCTGGGTAGGGGTCTCTGGCTTTCCCTCAAGAGGATCTTGCGCTGTCACCCTTTCTGCCCGGGAGGATATGACCCAGTCTGAGGTTGTTTCTTATGGAAGGTAATGGAATGGAAAAAAGGGCACTTGTGGCAGCAGTTCTGTGCCTGCTCGTCCTGTTCCTTTATCAGAGCTTTTTTCTAAAGGGCAAAAAGAAGCCTCCTCAGCAAGAGGCCCCCATTGAGCAGATTGAGAGGGAAACGATAAAGGAGACGAAGGAAGCTCTATTAGCTCCGGAGAGGCTGGTGCGAACCCCGAGCCCCGGAAGGCCCGCGGAGGATGTGAAGGTTGAGACGAATCTTTTCACCGCTACCTTTACTACTGCTGGCGGAAGGCTCAAGGATTGGAAGTTAAAGCGGTATCGGGAAGAGGTCGATCCGAACTCTGAGCCGTTAAACCTGGTCTCTACCCCTGATGATCATCTGTTACCCCTTAACCTCTATTTCTCTGGACCCAGCTCGGAGGTTATCTACGAGGTGGACAAGAAATTCCTCAACCTGTATAGAGAGGGGGAGGAGGGAAGTATAGTGTTTTCCTGGACTCTCCCTGAGTTCTTGCGAATAAAGAAGGAGTTTGTCTTCTTTGCCGATATATATCAGGCGGAGCTCTTTGTCACCATCGAGAACCTTTCTGAATCCCCTCTTAGAGGAAGGCTTTCCCTGGAATGGATAAGCCAGAAGGAGCAAGGTAAAAAGGGAGGATTTTTTGGTTCAGGAGGGGCCTACGGGTATGTGGGTCCAGTGGCAATGATAGGGGAAAAGGTAGAGACTAAAGACCTAACTAAAAACCTTAAAGAAACCAAGGAGTACCAGAATGTCCGTTGGGCAGGCTTTGAGGATAAGTATTTTATCTCTGCCCTCATTCCCCGGGACTCTCCCAGCATGGGCCTCAAGGTTGAAAAGATCTCCGAGGAAAAAGAGAGGGTAGTCGAATCTACTGCTTTGCTTCATCCCCGAGTAGTAATTGCTCCCCAGAGGAGCCTTGAACAAAGGTATTCCCTCTACTTCGGCCCTAAGGATAAGAAGTTACTGGAATCTTTAGGTGTGGGTCTGGATAAGGCTATTAATTATGGCTGGAAGGTATTTGAGCCCATTGCCAAACCCTTAATCAGTGTTTTAAATATATTTTATTCATTTACTAAGAACTACGGCCTTGCCATTATCATTTTAACCGTTTTGATCAAGATCCTCTTCTATCCTCTAACCCAGAAAAGCTTCCAGTCAATGCAGGGGATGCAGAAACTACAGCCTAAGATGACGGCATTAAGGGAGAAATATAAAGATGATAAGGAGAAGCTGAACCGGGAGCTAATGCAGCTATATCGGACTGAAAAAATCAATCCCTTAGGGGGTTGCCTCCCCATGTTATTGCAGATTCCGGTATTCATCGCCCTTTACCAGGCCCTCTGGAACTCCATTGAGCTTCGGCACACCCCTTTTATCTGGTGGATAAATGACCTCTCCGCTCCGGAAGACTTATTCTCCATCCCTCTGTTCGGCTATAACCTTCCTTTCCGAGTCTTACCCTTGATTATGGGAGTAACGATGTACCTGCAGCAAAAAATGACCCCTACTATGGGCACTTCACAACAGGCCAAGATGATGCAGTGGATGCCTATTTTCTTTACCTTTTTGTTCTGGGGATTCCCCTCAGGGTTGGTTCTTTACTGGCTGGTGAATAATGTGCTTACCATCACGCAGCAATATTTTATAAGAAAGAAGACCTGATGGGTAGACCCAGTTAAAAAGCTAATATAGAGTGTATAATGTCAAATGCCAAAACTCAAAGTTCAAATGAAACCCAAAGTTCAAATGACAAATAATTTTTGATATTTGGATTTTGACATTTGTCATTCATTTGTAATTTGGGCTTTGACATTTGGATTTATACATAGGAGGTTCATATGCGGATAGTTGAGAAGGAAGGAAGGACACAGAAAGAGGCTATCGAAGCGGCCTGTGAAGAGCTTAATTGCTCCGAAGAACAACTGGAGGTGGAGGTAATCTCCAAAGGCACCGGTCTTCTTAGATTGCTCGTAGGGGAGAAGGTTCGGATTAGAGCAAAACTCAAAGAGGAAGCATCCGCCCCAGGCGGACAGGACCTTTCTCCCGACTCAGCCCCCCAAGAGGTCTCAATGAAGGGAGAGAATGATGAGGCTCAGGAGACCAGCGATAAGGCCAAAGGATTTCTGGAAGGTGTATTAAACTATATGGGCGTGGAGGCCTCGGTTAGGGTGGAGGAAACCCCGGAGCAGATACTCCTTACGATCAGGGGAGATGGTAGCGGGCTCCTTATTGGAAAGCGAGGGCGAACCCTTGATGCCCTTCAGTATCTTGTCAATAAGGCGGTAAGGAAGTCCGCCTCAGGCGGAGAGGGAGAAAAAAGGGTAGTAGTGGATAGTGAGCACTATCGGGAGCGCAGAGAGGAGTCTTTGCGTAATATGGCCTTCCAGATGGCCGAAAAGGCCAGGAATCAAGGGAAACCAATAATGTTAGAAAATATGAGCCCCCGGGATCGGAGGATTATTCATCTGGCCCTGGACGAATTGGAAGGGATAAAAACCGAAAGCGAGGGTCAGGGCTTGGAGCGCCATTTAGTTATTTATCCTGTTTAACCTTGCTTGGAAGGAGAGATTTGAAAGAGCTGGCAAGGCTTGTTGTAAGCGCAGGATCTATTTTTATCCTGAGCTACATTGCTCTCTCAGGGGGCTGCGCCTATGAGCCCGAATGCGATACAGCCCCAGGAGGAGCACTGAAAGACCCGATAGGGATAGCGGTTAGGGGAAACTTTCTCTATATCACCAATGCCAATGCTGATCTGGAATATTGCTCGGGTTTTCTGGCAAAGGTTGACTTAGAAGATAATGTCATTATAGCCAATATCCCCGCGAAATTCGACGATCAGTATTTTTCCTTTTTAGGGGAGGTTGCCATCAGCGGAAATTATGCCTATGTAGCTGAAAGATCCTCTGACAGTCTGCTTAAATTCGACCTTGATCAGGAAAAGGTAGTAGGAAGGGTTCCGGTGGGAGAAGATCCATTTGGTGTTGCCGTGAATGGGGAAGGTCCCACTACCTTAGTTTTCGTTGCCAATATGTCATCCAACGATATTTCAGTGATTAAAGCCAGCAGTATGGCAAAAATAAAGCAAATCCCTCTCAGTGCCGGGGTCAGACCTACTAAGATTGCCACATCGGGAGATAAAATCTATGTAGCCCAGCAGTATACCAGTAAAATCTCAGTTATTGATATAGATCCTGAAAGTGGAGACTATTTGGAAACTATCGATCCTATCGACTGGGAAGGGTACTGCCGAGGGATTGCTTCTGATAGCAAGAATCTTTATGTATCCAAGCATTCACCTGATAGTCTGGTGGTCATTGATACCGAATTCAACAATGTCATTGATGTCATTATAATGGGGAGCGACCCTGATGGAGTAGCAGTAAGTGATGATTTTGTATTAGTGGCTAATTTCGACTCTGACAATGTCTACATCCTTGATGTGGCCACTAATGAGATTACTGCCATCGTTGCAGTAGGGGATGGCCCAACTGAAATAGTTTTTCATCCTGATCCTGTTAAAAGAACCGCTTATGTTACTAATTACCTCGCTCAGACCATCTCCGTGATTGATACTGAAAATTTTAAAGTTATAGAAACAATCCCATAATCGAAGGATGGGTTGGGTCTGTCGGTTGCGGTTACGTTTGTAGGTCGGGCATCCTGCCCGACATACCTGTCCTGAGCGAAGTCGAAGGAATGGCGGGCTGGAAGCCCGCCCCACATTTAGAATCGGGATTCGTAAAACGGTTATAGATGAAATCAGAAAGCTAATAGTATAAGAAGAGACGCAGCCTGGTGACGCCTGTCCTGAGCCTGTCGAA
>JAUWWP010000577.1 GCA_030616835.1 Deltaproteobacteria bacterium
CAGCAAGATTTCTACCCCGGATTCGTCGAAGATCTTGGTCAGTGGGTAATCATATGCAGTAAGCATAGTTATCTTCTGCCCCTCGGCTTTCATCTCCTGCATATCCAAGATTGTGATTTTCTTCATCTTTAACCTCCCAGAAGCTCGCGCCTTTTAAATAATGGTCCTTCCACCATAAAAAAAGCCCTCTGGACCGATCCCCGGAAGGCTTTTTTTACTTACTTATCTTCCCCGTCTCGGTCCAAAGCTCAGATTGAAACCTATATGCTCGTTGCGGATCCCAGCGGTATCTTATTTAAATCTTTTCCCTATCCTCCCGCAGCCTGGTTAAATCCCCTAAGCTTACTTTAGGGAGTATTTACCAGAAGTGGATAGATTATTTTTATTTTATCACCCTTTTTTCGGTTTGTCCAGTTTTTTTTCAACCTTTTCCGCTGCTTCCTAAAACCCTTATTTTCCTTCGCACTACCTGCTTAAGTGCTTCCCTTGCCGGCTTTAACAAGGATCGGGTATCTACCTCCTCGGGTAGCTTAACCAATGTCTTTCTTAGCTCGGTGCTGAAAGCAATGCTCAGTTCGGTAGCAATATTTACCTTGGAGATACCTCTCTTGACGGCCTCCCTTAATGCCTCATCAGGAACCCCGGAGGAACCGTGGAGCACCAGGGGGATCTTCACTCGATCGGCTATTTCTTGCAGCAGGTCAAGGTTCAGCCTTGCTTTTTTTACCTTCATCTTATGAATTGTCCCCACCGCCACGGCAACGGAGTCGATCCCGGTATCTTCGACGAAACTCTGGGCCTCCCGGGGATCGGTTAGCACCGGACTCGCTTCCGAGGCCTCCCCTTCCTCCACTCCTCCGATCCTCCCGATCTCCCCCTCAACCGAAACCCCACAGGGTTGGGCAATCTCCACAATGGCTTTGGTAATCCGCACATTCTCTTCGTAAGGAAGCAACGAGCCATCAAACATCAGGGAGGTGAAGCCAGAGCGCAGGCAGAGAACAGCCTGACTGAAATCAGTGCCATGATCCAGATGGAGCACTACCGGAATCCGGGCCAGTCTGCCGGCCACCTTTACGATCTCCGTAATATACTCAAGGCCAGCATATTTTATTGCTCCCTGGGAGGCCTGAAGAATGACCGGTGCTCTTTCCTCCTCAGCTGCCCCAATGATTCCCTGGATCATCTCCAGGTTATTAGCATTAAAGGCTCCGACTGCGTATTTTCCCTTTCGGGCCTCGATCAGTAACTGCTTTCCTGATACTAATGGCATATTTCCCCCTTTTTAAGCCCATTTTAGCAAATTCCATAATTAATCTCAACTTATAAGAAATAAATCAAGAATTTTCTCTTATGTCCGAATTGCAGAAAAAAGGCAAAAAA
>JAUWWP010000050.1 GCA_030616835.1 Deltaproteobacteria bacterium
GCAACCGCGATGGCCAATCTGTTGGTGCCAAATGGGCCCATCCCCGCCTGGATTATGGGGTATTTTATCCCCAATAACTCACAGAGCTTTGTCTTTATCATTTTTAACCTCCTTTTTTAGTTCTTTAGATAATATATAGAAACTTGGATCAAGGACATTATTTAGGCCCAAGGCCTCAGATGAGTACCAGGCGCTTGAAGGCCTCGCCGTAAGAAAACTTTTCTTTTTCCGCCATCCGGGCCGCCATTGCCTTAATCAGGTCCTTCCACTGGGGGAACCGCTCCATCTGTGACCTGTGCTTACCAATGGCCTCAAGCTTTTTTTCGAGGGTATTGGTTATATCAATTACATAATCAGGGGCTGAGGGAAAAGTGAAATATATCTCCAGGGGGGCATGAGGAGGAAAGCCCAATTCCAGCCAGAAGGGGACAAATAGGTGATCCCGGGCAACCACTACCGCATCTATTGTGGCGAAACCAACGGCGCGATGGTCAGGATGCACCATATAGGGTCTCCAGGGGTCATGGGTGACAATTACTTTTGGCTGGAACTCCCGGATCAGCAGTGCCAGCTCATTACGAAAGGCCCGGTCATTTTCCAGCTCCCCGTCCCTGTGGCGGAGGAAGGTTACTTGCTCAACCCCCAGAACCCGGGCGGCATTTCTTTGCTCCTCTTCCCTGATCTCGGCTAATCGGAAGGGAGAGGTATTCGGGTCTTTACTGCCTTTATCCCCATTGGTACAGATCACATAGTGAACCTCTCTCCCTTCGTTCACCCATATTGCCACTGATCCTCCACTGGAAAGCTCGGCATCATCGGGATGAGCCATTATCAGCACAACTTTTTCCCGGTCCTGGTTGCTATTTTCCCCAACCTTCTTTTTTGTTACCATTTTAGTGAAACTCCTCGCCAATAGGGCGGAGAACCTCCTCCCCCTTGCCTGTCCTGAGCCCCTCGACCTTGCTTGGGATAAACTCCGTCGAAGGGATGGGGGAGTAACCAATACCGTTTCCTCCCCCTCGATGGGGGAGGATAAAGGAGGGGGTGAAAATTTTATCTGTTTCCCCCCTCACCCTTACCCTCTCCCCCACAGGGGAGAGGGGACTATTAGGATGCCATTTCCTTCGACAGGCTCAGGACAAGGAACAGGGTATCCTGACATATTTTCATAAAATTTTCTTACTTTAGATAGCCTTCTCTTACTCTCAATCTTTCGTCCAGAAGCCCTTCCCGCGGGAACTCTCCAATATCCTCGGCTAATGTTTCTCCATACAGGGATATAATCTGCTCCGTTATTAAAGGCCAGCCGAACTGTTTTGCCCTCCGGACGGCCTGCCCCCCCAGCCGAGGACGTAACCCATTGCTAAGGATTAACTTCATCCTGCTGGCAGCTATCCTTTCATTTCCCTCAGGCACCAGAAAACCGGTTTCCCCTTCAACAATGGTAAACGGTAAGCCCCCAACTTTAGAGGCAATTATTGGCCGACCGCAGGCCATTGCCTCGAGGGCCACCATTCCGCAGGATTCATAGCGGGAAAGTAAAGTGCACGCCTCCGCCACACTGTAAAAATAGGGGAGTTTGTCCTGGGGCTGGGCTCCCAAAAAGATCACTGCTTTCTGTAATCCTAAGCTGGCTGCTAATCCTTTTAACCTTTGCATCTCCCGGTGGGAGAGGTAGCTGCTGGAATCCAGCTCACCTCCAATAATCAGCAGCCTGATTTCATCTTCCTTCAGGTCAGGATCCTCAGTCAATAAGGCCATTGCCTTAAGAAGGGTATCGATCCCTTTTATTGGCTCTATTCGTCCTACGAACAGAAGGTATTTCTTCCGGGGTAAGTTGAGAAATTTTCTGGCCCACTCTTTATTGATTGGGCGGAAAAGATCTAAATCCACACCACAGGGGATTACCTCAATTTTCTCCGAAGGGTCCTGATTGTGATAAACTACCCAGGATTTTTCAGCAGGGCTGGCCGCAACCAGTCTGTCGGCTGAGTGAATAATCTCCTGTTCAACCCGCAAACGTATCCAGGGCTCTTTTTCTTGTCCCCCCCGGGCAACCAGGTTTTTCAAAACTCCTGAGGTATGGAACATATGGATCAAAGGGATATTCCATCTTTCCCTAAGCTTCGCCGCCAGCCATCCGGAAAGCCAGTAATGACTGTGGATAATGTCATAATTTATTTCTTCCTTCTCGGTAAAATCCAGAAGATTGGCGAGAAATTCCTCCAGGTTCCACCAGAGGCAATTCTTATCATAAGGGATCTGAGGACCAGCTTTTAGATGGATTATCCTGACCCCCTTAGCAAAGTTGACCACTCGGGGAATTGTGGGATGCTGGGAGCGAGTAAAGATGTCTATCGCAAATCCCCTTTCTCCCAACTCCCGGCTGAGTTCCCGCACATAGACATTCATACCCCCGCTGTCTTTTCTTCCCAGCAAGGCCAGGGGGCAACTGTGAGCACTGATCATAGCTATGCGCCGCAATGGTCCTCCGTGATTGATATATTTTAACTCAGATTATGCAAGGTATAAAGGCTAAGGAAATTCCACAAGTATTTGATAAACAGTTCGGTCGCGGGCGCCAAAATGATATTTATATGACTCATTTCCTCGGAGCAGATCAAATTCCTTTATTCCCCGGTCAATAGCATCAGCTATGCAGTAATTTAATAAAACAATCCCGGGACTAAATGAGGAGTATTCCGGGTCATACCCGGAATTATAAAGACATAATCGATTCTGATAGTTAAAACAGAAGAGGGAAGCAATCTTCTTTCCCTTCAGCCTCAAAAAGAATAGATCGAGCCATCCCTGCTTAAAAAGCTCCTGGGCAATATCCCGGAAGAAACTTTCCTTCCGGCTATCCATAAATTTAGCCTTCTCGGGAGAGCTTTTCCGATGGAGGGTTATGAAGGTATTGAATCCCTCCTCCAGCTCTTCTTCGTTTTCTATGCGCGAGAATTCCAGCTCACCCCCGGCCTGGGCCCGCCGGACTTTACGCCTGATTTCGTGGCGATCCTTTTTATGAAGTCTTCCCAGATAATCTTCAAAGCTGCGAGATAAACTAATAAGAGGGGAGGTATCTTCCACTGACACCTCCATTCTCAGCCCGGCTTCGTCCCTGAGGGATCGGAGAATTCCAAGAGTTGAAGAATCTTCTGGTAGTGAATAAAGGTTAAGGGAAGCAAAGTGATCATCTGATCTTAATAAATAATTTAAAAATGCTTCCAGCACCTCTCTTTCCCGCCCTTTCGTTACGATAAAGTCCAGGTAATCGCAGAGGTCCCGACCTCCGATAAACTGAAGCACTTTACCGTCCGCTTGTTCAAAATAAAGAGGGGCTAAGCCCAGAGACTCTCCGGCATCGGATCTAAGTGCAAAAAGCCTTAGCTTCTTTCCTTTACCAAAATGATGCCACCATACGCTCTGCCACTGCCAGGTAAGGAAGATAGTTTTGGCTTCAGAGTTGGCCAGAATGGAGTCCCAATCTTTGCTCAGCAGGGTAAAGCATGATGGGTCTTGATATTCTTCAATATTTAGTTCTTCCATTGAACTCCACTGCTAATAAATACCACTTAGCTTTTCCTCACCAACGGTTGCGTTTGCTCCATGACCGGGATAGATTATAGTATCATCAGACAGTACAAAGATCTTCTCCCAGATACTTTTGATAATCCGGGAGTAGTTGGCACCTGAGATAGCGGTATTTCCTGGCCCTCCGGGAAAGATGGTATCCCCGCTGATAAGGTGCTTGCCCAGCAAGAAGCAAACACCTCCCGGGCTGTGGCCGGGAGTATGAAGAACCTTCAGCTTTAGTTTACCAAAAGGGATAAGGTCACCGTCCTTAAGGTAAAAGTCCGGGGGTGAAGAAAGGCGCCGGGCATCATCCGCATGGATACCTACCGGGGCTTTGGTTTCATCCTTTACCATTTCCAGGGCCCCGATATGATCGCCATGACCGTGGGTAATCAGAATAGCCTTAACCTTCAGGCCTTTTAATTCATTGAGAATCTTTTTCCCCTCAGCAGCCGGATCGATAATGAGGCTCTCCCCGCTCTCCGGGCAGATGAGAATATAGCAGTTGTTCTCAAAAGACCCTACCTCAAATTTTTTTATCTCCATCTCCCTCTCTTCTTCCTTCTTCATTCTTTTCCTCGTTTCTACTTCTTCGACCCCGCCACTGGCGGGGCTCAGGATAAGTTAATATCAAACTCTGACTTCATTTTATATATCTCTTTTAACCAACATTGTCAATTGGAAAAACAAGGTCTCTTCTTGACAGTAAGGGGTCAAGATGATAATTTTACTGTTAGAAATATGCCTCTCCTCAGGCATGCCCTTCGACAAGCTCAGGGCAAGAGGTGGGCTGAAACGCCGCGATTGTTTCTAACGGGGTATACTCCCTGGATTCAGAGGAGGATTATATAAAATGGGCATCCAAGAAAGTTATAGATTACCTTCGGGTAGGATTCTTAAGCCCTTTCAGGGCAACCTCAGTGAGGCAGTCGAAAAGATCAGAAATCTTCTGAAGGTCGAGAATGAAGGAATTCTCTTAGCCTACCTTTTTGGCTCCCGCGCACGTCCGGGAAGTAATCGGCTCTCAGATGTAGATATCGGGATATTAGTGAACGAGGTATCAGAGAAACTCTACCGTAAGCTCTGGTCAGAAATCTCCCAGATACTTAAGATCGGTCAGCTCGACCTGATTATCCTGAATAGTGCGACTCCACTTCTTTGCTACCAGGTGATTAGCGAAGGGAAATTGATCTATTACCGGAGTGTAGATATCTTAAACCGCTTTGAACAATTCGTCTTGTGGGAGTATCGGGATACTCAACCACTGCGCCAAGTGCAGGATCAGTATCTGATAGAAAGAGCAAGGAAATGGTTTTAAGATTAGAAAATATTAAGGAGAGGTTGAAAAAACTGGAGGAGGTACTTTCTCGCCTTGAGAAATATAAGGGGATTGAACTCGAAAGCTTCATAGAGCAGGTAGAAAATCAGTGGATAGTAGAGCGAGGACTTATAGTTGCAACTGCCATTATTTTCGACGTAGGAGACCATATTCTAGCGGGTTACTTCAAGGTTCACGCAGAAACCTACGAAGAAATTTTAAAACAACTCAAAGACTTGAAAGTTATTAGTCTTTCAATCTATGAAGAGCTTAGGGGATTGGGAGGATTCCGCAATATCCTCGTTCATGATTATCTGAAAATAGATCCTACCTTGGTATATGAGAATTTTCAGAAAGCCTGTCAGATCTTCCCTCGATATATTTCAGAGATACTTAAATGGGTGGAGAATCTAAAATCTAAATAAATGGTAGTACCATTTCAGACTTCTCCCTAAATCCTTGATGAATAGTTTAAAGTTGTTATCTCCAGCCAAAGTGAACCTGCGCCTGGAGGTGCTGGGCAAAAGGGATGATGGCTATCATGAAATCAGGACAGTAATGCAGCGGGTGAGTCTCTACGATGAGGTGGAACTTTCTTTAACTCATAAAGGTATTACTCTCGATTGTGATTCCCGCGAGGTTCCCCGGGGCCGAGCAAATATTGCCTACCGGGCCGCCGAGCTCTTTCTGGAGAAGATAGGTATCAAGACCGGAGTAGAGATCTTTATCCGAAAAAGGATTCCCCTGGCTGCCGGCCTGGGCGGAGGGAGCAGTAATGCCGCCGCCGTGTTAATGGGCTTAAGGGATCTGCTTAAGATCAGGATCACTGATCGGGAACTGCTCGGGCGGAGCATTACTCTCGGGGCGGATGTTCCCTTCTTTATCTTCAAGGGGCCGGCCCTGGCTGAGGGGATTGGAGAGAAGCTGACAAAGATTACCCTTCCTGCCCGGATGTGGTTTCTGCTCATCCACCCCGGAGGAGAGATCTCTACCGAGTGGGCTTACCAGAATGTCAATTTAAAGTTGACAGAGGCAAGGAATGAGATTAAAATAAAGAAGTTTTATAAGGATATAGATAAGGTAGCTGAGCTTCTGCTTAACGATCTGGAGAGAGCAGCAATCAAGAAATTTCCTCGGATTCAGGATATCAAGGAAAAGCTCAGTAAGCTCAAGGCCAGAGGAGCTTTGATGTCCGGAAGCGGACCAACAGTCTTTGGCCTCTTCGAGGATGAGGCAGCTGCCGCCAGGGCTCAGAAAGAATTTGAGTTTGGGAAGAAGGGCACAACATTTCTTGTCCAGAGACTTTGATTAGGAGGAGCTGATGGAGATCACCGAGGCTAAGGTTTTTCTGATAAACGAGGAAAGGCTAAAGGCATTTATCACCATTATCTTTGACAACTGTTTTGTAATCCGTGACTTAAAGGTGATAGATGGAAATAACGGGCTGTTTGTGGCAATGCCCAGCAAAAAGAGGAAAGATGGGACCTATAAAGATCTAGCTCATCCTTTAAATAATGAGACCAGGACAATGATTGAGGATAGGGTTTTGAAGGAGTATTACCGGGAATTGGAAAGGTCCGCTGCTGAACCTGCACCTCCTCCCAAGGATTAGAGTTTATCCTTTGGGGCGTCGACAAGTGGTAAGTCACGGGTCTTTGGCACCCGCATTCGGGGGTTCGAATCCTCCCGCCCCAGCTATTTCCTAAAGATGTTTCCAACGGATTATAGGGCGGGCATCCAGCCCGACATACCTGTCCTGAGCGAAGTCGAAGGAATGGCGGGCTGGATGCCCGCCCTACTACTCAAATTTGAGGTCCAGACTAATGAAGAAGCTCAAACTATTCAGCGGAAATTCTAATCTTCCCCTGGCGGGGAAGATCTGCGATTACTTACAGATTCCCTTAGGAAAGGCTACGGTAAGAACCTTTAGCGATGGGGAGATATTCATTGAAATTGAGGAGAATACCCGGGGAATGGATGCCTTTGTCCTTCAGTCAATCAGCACCCCCTGTAATGACCATCTGATGGAGTTACTGATAATGATCGATGCTCTGAAAAGGGCCTCTGCCGATCGAATCACCGCGGTCATTCCCTACTACGGGTATGGTCGCCAGGACCGGAAGGTGGCTCCCCGGACCCCAATTACTGCCAAGCTGGTAGCGGATCTACTGACTGCGGCTGGAGCTGATCGGATCCTGACCATGGATCTTCATGCCGGGCAGATCCAGGGATTTTTCAATATTCCGGTTGACCATCTATATGCAGCCCCGGTGATGCTGAAGTATATTAAAGAGAAGTTTCAGGATGATCTGGTTATCGTCTCCCCTGACCCTGGAGGGGTGGAGCGGGCCCGGGCCTTCGCCAAAAGGCTTGAGTGCTCATTAGCCATAATCGATAAACGAAGAGAGGCACCTAATGTCGCCCAGGTGATGAATATCATTGGTGAGGTGGAAGGGAGGCAGGTGGTTATTGTGGACGATATGGTGGATACTGCGGGGACCTTGAGTCAGGCCGCAAGAGCTCTCCAGGAAAAAGGGGCAAAACAGATTGGTGTCTGCTGTACCCATGCAGTCCTTTCGGGACAAGCGATTAATCTGATTAAACACTCTGTTTTAGAAGAGTTAGTGGTTTCCGATACTATTCCCTTGCAGGAAGAGGCCTCTTCCTGCAGCAAAATTAAGGTTCTCTCGGTAGCTGAGCTTCTGGGGGAGGCGATCAAGAGGACATACCAGGAGAGCTCGGTAAGCTCTCTCTTTGTCTAATGGAGGAATGATGGAACAGTGCGAATTAGAGGTTTTACTTAGAAAGGAAAGCGGTAAAGGTCCAGCCCGTAGGTTACGCCGAGAGGGGCGGATACCAGCGGTACTTTATGGGCCCAGAACCGACCCTGTCCTGTTGAGTCTTCAGCAGGAAGATCTGCGCAGTGCCCTCCGTACCGCAGCCGGGGGAAATGCCCTGATCTTCCTTCGAGCAAAAAACGACCCGGAGGTTTCGGATAAGGTAGTGATGTTGAAGGACCTCCAGGTAGACCCGCTGACCAGAAAATTTCTCCATGCTGACCTCTATGAGTTGGTGATGGATGAGGAGATCGAGGTCGAGGTTCCTATCCATCTCCGGGGAAATTCAATCGGGGTTCAGGAGGGAGGTATTCTTCAGCAGGTTTCCCGGGAACTTCGAGTCAGATGCCTGCCCAAGGATATACCGGAAGGGATCGAGATCGATATCAATGAGCTAAAAATTGGCGATTCCATCCATGTCAGGGATATTCCTTTAAAAGAGGGAGTAGAGATCATTGCCGAATCGGACTTTACTGTTCTCACGGTTTTAGCTCCGGCGGTTGAGGAGGAGCCGGAGGCAGTAGTTGAGGAGAAACCGGCAGAGGCCGAGGAAAAACCGGGGGCAGAGGCCGAGGAAAAACCGGGGGCAGCGGCCGAGGAGAAGCCAGAGGGAGTGGTTGAGGAGAAGCCGGCCGCAGTCAAAAAAGGGAAGGGTGCTAAGAAGAAAGAATGAAAAGGGTTACGGCTGCTTATCTCAAGTAAACCCCGTTAGAAGCTCACACGAGGCTTTAGACTCCATGTTAGCTAATGAATCTGAAACTGTCTATCCCCGTCGCAAGCCGCCTGAGGCTGGTTTCTAACGGGGTAAAACCGGAAGCGGTTCCGCTTATGAGATTGATCGTTGGTCTGGGAAATCCCGGCAGAAGGTATCGACTCAGCCGGCATAACCTTGGCTTCCGGGCAATTGACCACATCGCCGGGGAAAGCCATGTTAGAATACAAGAAAAAAAATTTAGGGCATTAATCGGAGAGGGTAGGCTCCTGGACGAGGAGGTGATCCTGGCCAAACCTCAAACATTCATGAACCTGAGCGGAGAGCCAGTGGGAGCTTTAAAAGGCTTTTTTAAGATCAACCTGAAGGAGCTCATCCTGATTCATGATGATGTCGATCTAAATTTTGGGAGGATCAGGATCAAGCAGAGGGGAGGGGATGGAGGACATCTTGGTTTGAGGTCAGTAATCGAGAGTGTGGGGGATGACAAATTTCTCCGGGTTCGCTTAGGCGTTGGTAGACCGATTCTGGGTGAGGAGGCTACCGAGTATGTGCTCTCAAATTTTACCGATGAAGAAGAGAAGACACTTCCTCAATTTTTGGATATTGCCGAAAAAGCAGTGAAGGCCTTGATTAGCATCGGGGTCCAAAAGACGATGAGTGAATTTAATTCTTATGCCCTCCTGTCCTGAACCGGGGTAAAGATATGGGTTTTACCTGCGGTCTCTTAGGCTCGCCTAATGTAGGAAAATCTACTATTTTCAATGCATTGACCTCAGCCGGAGCTGAGGTTGCCAGCTACCCCTTCACCACGGTTGAACCCAATGTGGGAGTGGTGAAGGTTCCGGATGAGCGCCTTCAGAGCTTAGCCCGGATAGTCAAGCCTGAGAAAGTTACTTCTACTACCATGAAATTTCTGGATATTGCCGGTCTGGTAAAGGGCGCCAGCAAAGGAGAGGGGCTGGGAAACCAATTTTTAGGCTACATCCGGGACGTTGATGCCATTGCCCACATCGTTCGCTGCTTCGAGGATACCAATGTTGCTCACGTCGAGGGCTCAGTGGATCCTAAAAGGGACATCGAGTTAGTTAATGCTGAGCTGGTGCTGGCTGATCTTGAGACCGTGGAGAAGAGAATTACCAAGGCAGGAAAACTCCTTAAGTCAGGAAAGGGAGAGGTAGCCAAGGAGCTTAATTTATCACGGAAGCTCCAGGAAATCCTGGCAAAGGGACTGCCAGCCCGAAGCCTCCAGTTGGAAGAGGAGGAACAAAGAGAGTTTCTTAAAGAGCTAAATCTTCTTACTGCCAAGCCTGTGCTTTATGTGGCCAATCTCGGAGAGAGGGATCTGGAGGAAAGCCGGTGGCTTACCACTGTGCAGGAGGTAGCTCAGGGGGAGGGGGCACCGGTAGTGGAGATCTATGGAAAGATTGAGGCTGAGCTTTCGGAATTGCCGGAAGAGGAAAGGAAGGAATTTTCGAGAGAGATGGGCCTGGACAGTTCAGGGCTGGAAAAGCTGATCAGGGTGGGCTACGATCTTTTAGGGCTGATTAGCTTTTATACTACCGTAGGATGCGAGCTCAGGGCCTGGACGATCAAAAGGGGAACCAGGGCTCCGCAAGCCGCCGGGAAGGTGCATACGGATATGGAGCGAGGATTCATTAGGGCAGAGGCGATCTCATTCGAGGATTTTATTGCTGCCGGCTCCGAATCCGCGGCCAGGGAAAAGGGGTTAATGAGCTCAGAAGGAAAAGACTATGTTGTCCGGGATGGAGAGGTAATCCAGTTTCGCTTCAGCACATAATTTCAAGACAGTTATCCATAAAAGAATTACCAAGGAAGAGAGGGAATGAAGAAAAGGCATTTTTTAGTTCTTCTGGTAATTATCGTAGGAATTTTGGGTTATACTATCTTCGGCGAGACTGGGCTTATTCATTTGGCCAGGCTAAGACAGGAGCTCAAAGAGATGAAACAAGAAAATACCAGGCTCCGGCAGGAGAATAAAAAGCTCCGTACCCAGGCTCGGGCCCTCAGGGGGGATCTAAAGTACATTGAGAAGATCGCCCGGGAGGAATTAGGAATGGTTAAGAAGGATGAGCAGGTTTATCAATTTAAGGAATAAGGTGAGTTTTTAATGGCCAAGTTAATTGGTTTTATCCAGCCAATCAAAAAATTTCTCACCCGGTATTACCCTTACCTGTTTTCCCTCCTGATCTTTGTCTTGCTGATCTTCGGATTTTTTAAGGAAGAAGGTGAACCGAATGCTATTCTTAATGCTATTCGTTTCGGTATCACTTTTCTCCTTCTAAGCTTAATCATTGTATCTCTACTTAAAATACTAAAAAAATCAGA